>NZ_JBCOJC010000009.1:0-64043 GCF_040925905.1 Enterococcus sp. 2201sp1_2201st1_C11_2201SCRN_220225 | reverse complement strand
GGCTTAAGGAACATGCTAGCGATTTCGAGTCTGTTTGTCATCAGTCCAGTAATTACTTAGTTCGCTTAGCATATGTTTATCTTCACTTACTACCAAAATTGATTAAAAAAGATTATGATATTCTTTTCCTAGGCTTTGCACCACAACTTATCTTTCCTTTATTTCCATTTGTTTCAAAGAAAAAGACAGTTATCTTTGATTTTTTCATTTCGTTTTATGATACTTTGGTGGATGATCGGAAAAAAATAAAAAAAGAGAGTTTTATTGCTAAAGTAATCCATGGTTGGGATAAAAAAACGATTCAACGGGCGGATTATATTATTGTAGATACTATCGCTCATGGAAAATATTTTGCGGAGGAATTTATGATTTCCTTGGACAAAATATCTGTTTACTATATCAGTGCAGATGTTTCCATTTATCATCCACATCCTAGAAAGAAAAATTCACGTTTTGAAGTTGTTTATTTTGGAAGTATTTTACCTGTGCAAGGGATTGACATCGTTCTTGATGCGATTAAGCTGTTGCGTAGCGAAGAACAGATTCATTTTACTTTGATTGGACCAATTGAGAAAAAATTTCAAATCAATCCATTGGACTTCCCTAATACTACTTTTATTTCTTGGGTAAGCCAGCAAGAGTTAGCAGAATATATCAATCAAGCTGATCTTACACTAGCAGGACACTTTAGTAGTACTGTTGGAAAAGCAAATCGCACAATTGCTGGTAAAACGTACATTTATTTAGCAATGAATAAGAAAGTAATCTTAGGAGATTCAGATGCAAATCATGAATTATATCAATCTTCAGAAGATATCTATTATGTGGAGCGAGGGAACCCTCGTGCTTTAGCCACTTTAATTAACGAAATTGCTATGGAATTTTTAACTTGAGTAGCTAACTTGAATGATATTGGGATTTTGTTGAAATCAAAAAAAATGAATGGTATCATGTGTTGTTGAATTATTTTGAGAGGAAGAAATAGTGTGAAATTAATTATCCAGATACCTTGTTATAACGAGTCAGAAACTTTAGAAATTGCTTTAAACGATTTACCTAAAAAGATTGATGGTATTGATGAAATTGAAATCTTGATTATCAATGATGGGAGTCAGGATAATACAGTAGAAGTAGCAAAAAACTGGGGTGTCAACTATGTTGTAAATTTCAAGCGTAATAAAGGATTAGCTAAGGGGTTTATGGCTGGTTTAGATGCATGCTTGAGAAATGGTGCAGATATCATCGTGAATACTGATGCAGACAATCAGTATGTTGGTGCAGATATAGAAAAATTAGTTCGTCCTATTTTAGATGGAAAAACGGATATTGTTATTGGGGAACGTCCTATAATGACTACGGAGCATTTTTCACCTTTAAAAAAGAAGTTGCAAAGACTAGGGAGTTGGGTTGTTCAGAAGGCTTCTAAATCAGATATCCCTGACGCACCAAGTGGTTTCAGAGCCTATAGTCGAGAAGCGGCTATGCAAATGAATGTAGCAAATGAGTATACCTATACTTTGGAAACAATTGTGCAAGCCGGTCGAAATAAAATTGCACAAACATCAGTTCCAATTAGAACTAATGGTGAATTGCGACCATCTCGTTTATTTTCTAGCATGTTTGGTTATGTAAAAAAATCCATGTTAACTATCTTGAGAGCATTTATGATGTATAAGCCATTACGTTTTTTCTCAGTGTTGGGTGGAGTCATTTTTTTAGTGGGTGCTTTAATTGGAATTAGGTTCTTATTCTTCTTTGCTCAAGGTACCGGAAATGGCCATATTCAATCATTGATTTTATCTAGTACATTGATGATGATTGGTTTCCAAACTTTTGTAATTGGTCTTCAAGGGGATATGATTGCAGCAAATCGGAAGCTTTTGGAAGATATCCAATATCGTGTGCGTAAGATGGATTATGATCATGATTTAGGTGAAATAAAGAAAGAAAATGACAAATAGGGAAGGTACTTATTATGACCCGGTCGATAAAACATTCTAATAAAATAAAAAAAAGAAAAGGTTCTTATGTACCTTTTCTTTTTGTAACGGCATTTTTTTTAGTTTCTTTGCTGGGTGTAAGGCTATATCAAGCTACACCTGTGAACATTCAATATATATTTTCATTTTCTAATGACGAAATTGAGAATAAGCCTGCCACACTTGAGTTTCCTGTTCAAAATTCGTATATAGAAGATGATGGAAAACAAGAGGTTCGTATTATCGGGGAACAAGCTAGATTTACTATTGAACCTCAGTACTATGATGCGAATTCACTATCATTGAGTGTGCCTAATTCAATTAGCAATGTAAAACTTGAGCAGCTGACTATTGTAAGTGATGATGATTTTGTGGTAGCCAATTATTCATCTGATAAACTTTCTTCCATGGTAGAGGGAGATACGGTTGAATTAACCAATAAAGGAGATAGGTTAAGCATTAGTTTTTCATCTGATGCTCTAAACAAAATCAATGCTAAAATCCACAGTAACACAGAGTCAAAAAAATATTTGTACATTGTGCTTTTAATAATTTATCTATTGGTCATGCTACGCTTATCGGTCTTAAGAAAGGTTAAGCAAGCAGATTTTGCATTCTTAATCGCAGTCTCTTTTTTTGTACTCCTTTTTGTTTTTCACTTACAAAGTACCGATTACGCTAAAACAATTCCTAAAACGGAAGATTTGTATTCACAAACTGAGGCTATCCCAATTGAATTGCCAGAAAAAGGAATTGAACAAAACTTCACTTTAACGGCGGAGAATGTTAGATCCATTACCATTCCAATGTCTCACCTAGCTTCAGATACCGATGAAAATCATTTAGGTGCTATATATTTATATCACGGTGACGAATTGATAGTCAGTGATAAGATTGAGAAAACTGACATTATAGAATCAAAGTACGATTTTTCGCTGGAATCGCAAAAATTAAAAGTAGGGAATACTTATCGAATAAAGATTGTTCCGTTTACTACTAATTCGGGATGGAATGTTTTTGGCATCGAGAAAAATAGTAAATCCTCATCAATCACACCTGAAGGAAATCAAGCACTGGAATTTCAACTGAATGTGCAACCGTACAATGGGAAAAAAATTGTTTATGTCATTTTGTTTGGAATCTCACTATTGATTATCTTGGCTTTATTAGTAGCCAAAAATTATAAAGCAAGTATAGT
Source organism: Enterococcus sp. 2201sp1_2201st1_C11_2201SCRN_220225 (assembly GCF_040925905.1). Lineage (NCBI taxonomy): Bacteria > Bacillati > Bacillota > Bacilli > Lactobacillales > Enterococcaceae > Enterococcus > Enterococcus sp. 2201sp1_2201st1_C11_2201SCRN_220225. Next base: position 60,866 of record NZ_JBCOJC010000009.1, on the reverse strand, counting down.
TTTTTCAGTAATAATTTACGCTGTTTTTCTACTTTTCTCGGTCTGGCGCATTGATTTTTATTCTACTTATGTAGGAAGGACGCCAGATGAAACGGCACATATTTCTTATGTCAGTTACCTTGCTGAGAATCCAGAAAAAATAGTACCTGACTTTGCTAAAATGAAGGTTGGCTCAAAGACTGAATCTGGTTATTTAGTTACAAGAGATGCTAGTCCAACAAATTATTTAGGTCATCCACCGCTGTATTATAAAATCTTGGCTTTAGCTGGTGGGGTTGAAAAAAAAGATGATGGAATGAAATTAAATTATACCAGGATGCACAGGCTCAGTATTTTAATAGGCCTGACTGGCTTAATTTTGTGTTTCTATATTGGGTTCACAAGAATAAAAACGGAACCTATTTATCATGTGCTTTTTGCCACTTTATTGACTGGTCCTCCAACATTGTTGTTTGGATTTTCAGGAATAACTAATGATACGTTGTCTTTTTTAACGATTGCAATTGCTCTTTTAGGATTGCTACGTTTTTCTGAAAACAAGCGCAATTATCTTACGTATTTTTTAATTGCCCTAGGAATAACTGCTTCGGTACTGACGAAGGTTACTTCGGGGTTAATAATAATAATTGCAGCTATTTTAGTGTTGATAGTAACAATTGTTAAGGAAAAAAATCTAAAAGCAATTTTCAATTTGAAATTTCTCGCTTCAATGCCGATTTATTTTTGTGCGTTATTCTATTTTCTCGCACTTTTCAAAGAAACTGGTTCTTTTCAGCCGTTATACTCGGAGTTAAATCCTGCGCAATTTTATCAATCAGGTTTTTATGTTAATTATGCTGAAAGAAGTATTAAGTCCTTGTGGGAATATGTAGAATTTTATTTTTCCCGATTTTTTAATACTTGGACGACATTTTCTTCTCACTCTGGAGTTACTGCTGCAAAACCTGATCATTGGTATGCATTTTCGCGGATTGGCATGATGCTGATGTTAATAGTGCCAATTTCCTTATTCAGTTTTCGGAAACGTTTATCAGAAAAAGTTAGAGTGTATAACTGCATGTTCATTGGAATCTTTATCACCTTTCTCATCCAATTTAAAAATGCTTATACTCGTTTCTTTATAGATGGATATTTGGGTTCCTATCAAAGTAGATACTATATGTGTATCAATGTCGTGTTGGCACTGGCGACTGTCCTGACTTTAAATAAGATTGGTAGTGTTCCCGTAAAGGGTGAAGAACAGATAGAAGGTAAAAGTGAGTTTAATTTCTCTCTTTACTTAAGCATTTTTATGATTTTTTCAGTTATTTATGGGGATATGATTTATACGTTACTTAATTACACTAATATTTTGAATCCCTAAAATATTTATTTATGAATTTCAATCTAAAGAACAGCTTATTACCTAAGCTGATCTTCTTGTTTTGTCGCTTATTTGCTAATTTCTTAGCATTTAATTGCCATAGTCAATTGTTTCTTTTCCTCCTTCTGACTTTCGTGTATAATGGTACAAGTTAATACACGAAGTTAGGAGGAGTTGTTTTGTCTAAACAACATCCAGACGAAGGCGACATTCGCGATAAAGTAATGCGCGCTTATAAAATTAATCGTAATGAAAAACCGGTGGAGTCAACAGATTCTAAGGCAAAACCGAAGTCAAAAGAAGCAACTAAAAAAGAAACGACTAAATCAGTGGGATCCCGGCGAAGTACTAGTGAACCCCAGACTAAGCAAACAGTCAGAAAACCTGTAACGACTAAAACAACGAAGTCAGAAAAAACGGTGAAACCAAATAAGACGACGAAACCAGCTGCAACAAAGGCTACCACTAAAAAAACTAGTCAAAATAGTAATCAAAATAAAAATTTGTCGCAAAAAGAGCTAGAAGAAAACCGCCGAAAATCCAATCGAGAGCAAGAAAATCGGGTGGTAAGTAAAATTGTCACCATTGTGGTAATTGCGCTTTTGATTATCGGTTCGATTCTTGGTTTCTCAATTTATAGTTATATTTCCAGCGGATTGAAACCACTTGATGCAGATAATTCGAAAAAGATTACTGTAGAGATTCCTCAAGGTTCTTCCAATAAAGCAATCGGTGAAATTTTGGAAGAAGACAATGTGATTAAAAGTGGGATGGTCTTTAATTACTATACGAAATTCAATAACTTGACTGGCTTCCAAGCAGGCAAGTACAGCTTGTCACCGAATATGAGCTTAGATGAGATCAGTGATGCACTAGTTAACGGCAATGGTGGCGCAGCAGACGTGAAAGTGGCGATTCCGGAAGGCTATGATGTGGATCAAATTGGGGATGCGATTGAGAAAAATTTGAAAATCAAAAAAGAAGAATTCTTAGCCTTGATGGAAGATGAGACTTTCTTTGAAGAATTGCATAAAGAGTATCCACAACTTTTGGATTCTGCAGCAGCGGCAGAAGGTGTGCGGTATCGTTTAGAGGGGTATCTGTTCCCAGCAACTTATGATTACTACCAAGGAACGGATTTGAAGGCATTTGTCACAGCTATGGTAGATAAGACCAATTCGGTTATGGCACCTTATTATCAAACGATTACCGACAAAGGCTTAACAGTACAACAAGTCTTGACTTTGGCTTCCTTAGTGGAAAAAGAAGGAAATAATGAAAATGATCGACGTAAAATCGCGCAAGTCTTCTTTAATCGCTTGGCAGTAGATATGCCGATTCAGTCTGATATTTCGATTCTATATGCGCTAGGTGTTCACAAAGAGTTGGTAACTTACGAAGATTTAGAAGTAGATTCACCTTATAACTTATATGCCAATAAGGGTTACGGACCAGGACCATTTGACAATCCAAGTGAACAATCCATCAAAGCAGTCTTGGATCCACAAAGTAATGATTACTATTACTTTGTTGCCGATATTGACACCGGACAAGTTTACTACGCATCAACCTTAGAAGAGCACAATGCACTAGTAGAAGAACATGTAAATAACGACTAATTAAAAGTTTGAAAGGGATTTACATTTTTGATAAAGCGTGGTACTCTTTTGGATATTATCCTAAAAGTAATGAGATAATGCCGGGAAAAGCCGGTATCCGTGACAAATGTAAGGGAAATAAAGGAGATTTTTAACATGGTAGAAAAAGTATATCCAATGACTGTTGAAGGAAAAGCAAAACTTGAACAGGAACTTGAAGAATTAAAAACTGTTAAACGCGGGGAAATCATTGAGCGGATTAAAATTGCTCGGGGCTTTGGCGATCTTTCCGAAAACTCTGAGTATGAATCAGCAAAAGATGAACAAGCTTTTGTAGAAGGTCGAATCACGACCTTAGAAACAATGATTCGTTTTGCTCAAATCATTGATAACAATGGGGTAGACAAAGATGAAGTTTCCATTGGGAAGACGGTAACCTTTGTGGAATTGCCAGACGGAGACGAAGAAGAATACACCATCGTCGGAAGTGCGGAATCTGATCCATTTTCTGGCAAGATTTCCAATGATTCACCAATTGCCCAAGCATTGTTAGGCAAACGGGTGGATGATGAAGTCATCATTGCTACACCTGGTGGCGACATGACAGTTAAAATCACTCAAGTATCCCCAAGCTAAAATAAAATTTGGGCTGTGACCCGCTGTGGCAAGAACGGCTGCGGGTCACAGCTTTTTTGTGTCTTTTATTAAAAAGGGAAATTCAATCTTAAGACCGATGGATTTTCCCTTAGGATTCGATATGATAAGATAAAAATGAGTAGGAGGTGATTGCTGTGCAAAATCCATGGCGTTTTTTCTTTGTAGGAGAAGCATTGTTGCTTTTATGGGCAGTTTATCAGATTATCAGCAGTCCCCAGTTAATTATATTACTAGTCTTTGGTATTTTGTGTTTGTACATTGGGCTCAAACGGCGTAAACATAATGGCTTTTGGTATATCATCGGCGGTGTCAGTATCTTTATTAGCTTGGTTTCCAGTCCCGCATTATGGTTGATGCTGATTTTTGCCATTGTTTTTGTGGGCTTAAAGGGTATCGAGGTTTCGGGAATTGATCCTTCGAAAAATGCTTTTTGGAAAAAGAAACAGATTACCATCGTGGAAGGACAAGAACCAGAAGCACACAGTGGTACGAAAGTGAAGCAATCTTTATTTGGTAATGAACGGATTGGCAATCAAGTGTTTGAATGGGATGATATTAATCTACTCTCGATTTCTGGAGATACGATTATTGATTTAGGTAACACCATTTTACCAAAACGAGACAATGTGGTACTGGTACGAAAAGGCGTGGGCCGAACGCGGATTTTAGTACCATTAGGCGTAGGGATTATGGTAGAACACGCTACTTTTGCGGGTGATTTAATCTTTGAAGGAGAACAAAATACCCTTCGAAATGAGTCTTTAAAAGTTTATAGCGAAGATTATGATGATAATCCTCGGCGAATCAAAATCATTACAAGTACCTTTTTAGGGGATGTGGAGGTGATTCGCATATGATTGCCAAACTTTCCAAAGGGATGTTGTCTTTTTATGTGGGGATTACCGCTTTTTTAACGTTAATTTTGGTGATGTTTTCTTTCCTTCATGCCAAAAAAATCCCCAATTGGTGGAAGGTCTTATTTGAAACGCGGATTTTTTTCATCCCGGTGATTTTGTATCTTTTCGTGATCGCGGTAGGTTTTGGACTGCTGGCTTTCTTTTTGATTTCTTTGTTTCGTCGGAGTTTGTATGGCGAAATTGAGGAAAAACTACGGGTGATGGCAAGTGGGAATTATGATAGTCCAATTGTCACTAAGGCGATTCCTCATTCTGCAGAAAATCATTATGTGACTCGGATCGATAAGGATTTACAAAGCATTGCGGGGAAAATGCAAGAAATTTCTGCTGACTTACAAACATTAAACAATCAACCGCGGCTTTTAGATGGGCAGACCAAAGAAGAAATTTTGGAAATAGAACGCCACCGTTTAGCTCGAGAACTCCATGATTCGGTTTCCCAACAGCTTTTTGCGGCGATGATGATGCTTTCAGCGATTACGGAAAAAGCGAAAAAAGACCAAGTGCCGGAAGCGCAACAAAAACAATTGGTAATGGTAACTGATATTATTAATGCCTCTCAATCGGAAATGCGGGCTCTGCTTTTGCATTTAAGACCGGTGAGCTTAGAAGGAAAGAGTCTGCGCCAAGGAATCGAGCAATTATTAAAGGAATTGCAGTCTAAGATTAAGATTGATTTGAAATGGGACGTGGAAGATGTCAGTCTGGCTACAGCCATTGAAGACCAGCTTTTTCGGGTTGTGCAAGAGCTATTGTCCAACACTTTGCGTCATGCTAAGGCCAAGGAGCTAGAAGTGTACTTACATGAAATTGATCAAAATGTTCTATTGCGGGTGATTGATGACGGTGTGGGGTTTGACACTAGTCAGCCAAAAGCCGGGAGTTATGGTTTAATGAATATTAGAGAACGGATTGCAGCAGTAGGGGGCACCGTGAAAATTATCAGTTTTAAAGGGCAAGGAACCAGTATTGAGATTAAAGTTCCTTTGATTAAGGCACCGGAAAAAAATGCTAAAGGAGTGGTTGGATGATTCGGGTATTGTTGGTAGATGACCATGAAATGGTGCGGCTAGGAGTATCTTCCTACCTTTCCATTCAAGAGGATATCGAAGTAGTAGGAGAAGCTGAAAATGGCCGTATTGGCTATGAAAAGGCGTTGGATTTGCGGCCAGATGTGATTTTAATGGATTTGGTCATGGAAGAAATGGACGGCATTGAGTCCACCCAGCTCATTTTGCGGGATTGGCCAGAAGCGAAGATTTTAATTGTCACCAGTTTTATTGATGATGAAAAAGTCTACCCGGCTATTGAAGCTGGGGCAGCAGGTTATTTATTAAAGACTTCTACAGCTCATGAAATTGCCGATGCCATTCGGGCCACGCAACGGGGAGAACGGGTTTTAGAACCGGAAGTGACCACGAAAATGATGGATAAGATGACGGGACGTTATCAAGTTTTACATGAGGATTTGACCAAACGAGAAGCCGAGATTTTAATGCTGATTGCGCAAGGCAAAAGCAACCAAGAAATTGCTGATGAATTGTTTATTACGTTAAAGACCGTTAAAACCCATGTGTCCAATATTTTATCGAAGCTGGAAGTAGAAGACCGTACTCAAGCGGCGATTTACGCGTTTAAGCATGGTCTAGCCAAATAAAAGACCTCGCCAATAGTCAATTGGCGAGGTCTTTGCTATACTTAAAGACAAGAAATACAGCTTGAAAGCTTTAAAGTGAAGCTGTGTAAAGGAGAAGAAAATGAAACAGAACTATGCAATTATCGGGTTAGGGCGTTTTGGTGGGAGCATTTGTCGTACGCTGATTGAGTCCGGTCAAGAAGTGTTGGCCATTGATAACAATGAAGATCGGGTCAATGAATATATGAATATCGCTACTCACGCGGTAGTGGGCAATGCCCAAGATGAAATGACTTTAAAATCATTGGGCATTCGCAATTTTGACCATGTGATTGTAGCCATCGGGGAAGATATTCAGGCGTCTATTTTGGTGACGTTAATGGTCAAAGAAATGGGAGTGCCAGATGTCTTAGCGAAAGCTCAAAATGAGTATCACGCGCGGGTGTTGGAAAAAATTGGTGCCGATCGGGTCGTCCATCCAGAGCGGGATATGGGAGTCCGCATCGCCCATAATTTAGTTTCTAAAAACATCTTGGATTATGTGGAACTTTCTGATGATTATTCCATGGCAGAAATTCGCGTTTCAAATCCTCGCTTCTTTGATAAGACACTGTTAGAATTAAACTTCCGGCAACGGTTTAATTTAACAGTAGTCGCCATTCGTCGCTCTAGTGGCCCGGTGGTGGTATCCCCAACCGCTGATGAAATTGTCCGGAAAAATGATAATCTATTAGTAATTGGAACTACAGAAGACGTGGATATTCTTGATAATAAGATGAATGACTAGGGAGGCAATTTGATGAAAATCACAGTGACACCGGCAGCTTTGGCTTGGTTTCAAGAAGAAGTTACAGTTCCTGAAGGCCAAGGAGTACGTTTTTTTGGTAAAGTTTATGGCAAGACCCAAGTTCACGATGGTTTTTCCGTGGGGATGACCATTGACACTCCAGATGAACCCATTGTTCAAACCAATGAAGGGGGCATTTTATTCTTTGCCGAAGAAGCAGATGATTGGTTTTTCAAAGGTTATGACTTAGTGGTGGCTTTTGATGAAAATTTAAATGAACCTAAATATGAATTTAATCCAAATGGAGAAGAAAAGGGGCTTTAGAGCCTCTTTTTTTTTGAAGTTTCTTTACAAACTAGCTTTCTTCTAGATTAAGTCATCCTTATTTCAAAGGAGGAGCAATTTAGCGGTGCTGAATTATGGTATAATTTTCAAGAAGGAGAGATCCGCTATGCTATCAATAATTGTTCCTTGTTACAACGAGGAAGCGACACTGCCTTTATTTGTTGAGGCGGTGGAACAGGTTAATCAAGAGATGCAACAAAGGTTAGAATACATATTTATTAACGATGGTTCTAAAGATCAGACGTTACAAGTGATGAAAAATTTATATCATCAATACCCTGATAAAGTTCGTTTTATTTCTTTTTCACGGAATTTTGGCAAAGAAGCTGCTTTGTATGCCGGCTTAAAAGCGGCCAGAGGAGAGTTTATCACGGTGATGGATGCTGACTTGCAAGATCCCCCAGAACTCTTACCAGAGATGCTACGGCTATTAAAAACAAAGGACTATGATTGCATTGGCACACGCCGGATTAATCGTGAAGGAGAACCCGCCATCCGCAGTTTATTTGCCAAGCTTTTTTATCGCTTAGTAAATAAAATTGGGCAAACAGAAATGGTGGACGGGGCCCGGGATTTTCGCTTAATGACCAGACAAATGGTGGATGCCATTTTAGAATTAACAGAGTACAATCGTTTTTCGAAGGGGATTTTTAGTTGGGTAGGTTTTAAAACGAAATATTTAGAATTTGAAAATCGTGAGCGGGTTGCTGGAGAAACTTCTTGGTCTTTTTGGAGTTTGTTTCGTTATTCTATCGATGGTATCGTGAATTTCTCTGAAGCGCCTTTAAACCTTGCCTCCATTGTAGGGGCTTTGTCTTGTGTCGGTTCAGGGATTGCGTTGTTATTTATCGTAGTGCGAGCATTGTTATTCGGCGATCAGACTAGTGGTTGGCCTTCGATGGTGTCCATCATGCTCTTTGTAGGCGGACTACAGCTTTTGTGTTTGGGCATTATTGGGAAATACATCGGCAAAATTTTTATGGAAACCAAAAAAAGACCTTTGTATTTAGTGAAAGAGACAGAAGAGGATATACATGATTGCAAATAAAAGAGGGCTGTGACAAAAGTCGTATTCCAGTCCTCCAAACCGAACATTACTATACGTGAGACGAAAGCAAAAGACGAGACTCTTTCATGAAGGAACATAGGAAGAGTCTCGTCTTTTCATTTCTAAAAATTTCAAACGGTGACTAACCTTAATTTCATCAAGCTAAGTCACCGTAATTCACTTTTTCTCTGAACACGTATGGTAATGTTTCTTCTACGGACTGAAACACAACTTCTTCACGATTAATTTTCAAACGTACATTTATTTGACTTAAAATCAAAACGTTCGCTATTTTTTGTTTATTAGTTACTTATGTCACATCCCTCTTTTATTGACGATGACTAGGCGTAATTTAGTAACCAGCTGACAGTTTCACTTGGTTTTTGACCAGACTGCCATCTTTCACAAAGCTTTCCAAGTTGGCTAGAAAAATATCCATAAAAGCATTTTGAAAATGAGGTGTCATCCCCGCAATATGAGGTGTGATGAAACAGTTTTCCATGGTCCATAAAGGATGATTGGAGGCTAAAGGTTCCTCTTCTAAGACATCCAAATAAGCTTGACGAATTTGACCGTTTTGCAAGGCCTCGGTTAAAGCAGCAGTTTCCACGCTAGCACCGCGTCCGACATTCAAAAAAGCCGCCTTAGAATTCATTACCGCAAAAAAATCATGATTGTATAAATGATAGGTCTTTTCAGTTAAGGGTAAAATATTGATCACATAGTCGGCATCCGCAACTTCCCGGGCCAAGTGATCAATGCTAGCTGTTTTGGCAAAGTTGTTTACGGAATGACCGCTCGTATTAATACCCACAGCCTGAGCGCCTAAACTTTCTAGGCTGTAAGCCAGAGTTTGCCCAATTTGACCAGTGCCCACGATTACAATTTTTTGTTCATTAAGATAGCCGTAATGTAGGTTGCTTTTATCCCAAATTTGTTTTTGCTGGTTGTAAATGGCTTTGGGAAAGTCCCGCACATCCATTAAAAGGCAGGCTAGGAGATGTTCTGTAATGGAGCGAGTGTGAATACCACTGGCGTTACTGAGTAAAATTCCTCGTTTTTGAAAGGTATCAAGGGGCAGTGTGTCCACCCCGGCAGAAAGGGATTGAATCCAAGCTAGGTTCTGATTTTTTTCAAGAAGAGGCTGCCAGTCTTTTTGCCATCCGATGGTAATTTTTACCTTTTGCCAGTCTACTTTACTGGCATCAGTTTCAAAACGATAATTTGGTGCTATTTCTTTGATTTTTTCCAATAAATCAGGTCTAAAGTCGCGTTGGGATAAAATATAATTTGTCATAACTTCTCCTCTTCTCATTTTTCTTCAGTGTACCAAAGGAAGCCAAAAAAAGACATTTTCTCAAACGGAAAATGTCTGATTTATCATTGAGGTTTTTGTGGTGTCGAACGTTTTGGCAAATCTTTAGTTGCTTGGCTAAAGATGAAGAGACTGGCTAAGATGACAAAGACAGACACATCAAAACTTGGTGCAACTAGAGAAATTACCGCAGCTAAAATCACTGGTAATGTAGCCGCAAAGGTGATGATTTTTAAAGTTTCAAAATAACTTAAGGAAACTCGGCGTAAACTATTCATCACCACACCACCAAAAGTGGCAATTACTAAGGTCATCAGTAAGTTGATTAATGCAGGATAGATTGAAACCAATAAGCTGATGAGAAGAACCCACCAAGGAATTTGACTTTCTGCTAAATACTCTCGGATATGGGCGCCGTCTAAAGAAGACAGGCCTTGGGTATAGTTAATTTCCACTTGATTGCTGCCTAATAGTTGAGTGCTCACATTAGAAGAGGGAATCGCAAAGACGACTTCTTCTGGCAAGAGCCCGATGCTTAAAAAATTACCCATTTGGTCATTTACTACATCTTTTACGCCCCGTTTGCCTTCTGGGTCAAAGGTGAAGATAATCGAATTCGTCTGATAAATAAAGCCTTCTGTATCTTCAGTGGTCAGCTTACCATTTACAATTGTGAAATCAGGAATTTTAGCAGCGATTTTCTGAGTGTCTGCCTGTAACCCTTGAAAGGCTTGCCAAACTTGGACACTAAAGGGAATCGCCATAATCAAACTCAAAAAAAGCAAGTAAAGCACGGTTTTGCCAAAGGAAATTTGGCGGGCATTTTTTAACTCGCTAAAACGAGTGAGAGATGCAATAAATAAGTGACGCAAGGTCATATTGGTTGAACTCCTAACTAGAATAGTTTACAAACAAGGCATCTTTTGCCATGATTGTTGTTCACTCTATTGTAGCGAAGGGATTTGAGAAATACAACCGATTAAAGAAAGCTTTTTGATGACTATTCAATGAAGAAAATATCAGGTAAAGTAAGATTGTTGCTAAATGTAAGGAGGAAAGAGTTTGTTTAAAAAGATTCAAGGCTTTTTAATCGCAAAAAATTTGTGGGAAGTCTTTACTTATTTATTTTTTGGTGGACTGACCACGTTAGTAAATTTAGTCGTCTTTTTTTTCACTCGTCGTATTTTAAACTGGGATTTAGTAGTAGCAAATTCTTTAGCTTGGTTCTTGTCGGTACTCTTTGCCTTTGTCACCAATAAACGTTGGGTTTTTGCCTCAAAAACTAGCGGTGCTTCTGCTTATCTTATTGAATTAGGGAAATTTTTCTTTTATCGTATTCTTTCTTATTTGTTAGACATGGGAGTCGTGTTGTTATTGGTGCAAGGATTTCACTCAGGAGATCTACTAGCAAAAATCATCAGTCAAGTAATGGTCGTCATCGCTAATTATCTCTTTAGCAAATGGTTGATTTTCACCGGTGATAAAAAAGAGTAATAAACATTCTTTAGCGGAATTGTCAAAGGATTTGCTCGTAAGCATATCCTTTGATGAAAGCCTTTTTCTTTGATACTGTTTACTTGTAGTGAAAATAAACTTTTCGGAGGGATTTCCATGACTTATTCAGTACCAGATCTACCTTATGCTTATGATGCCCTAGAACCATATTTTGATACAGAAACCATGCATTTGCATCATGACAAGCATCATGCAACCTATGTGTCAAACTTAAACGCAGCCATTGAAAAACACCCAGAGTTAGGGGATAAATCAGTGGAAGCATTAATTGCTGACCTTGACAGTGTGCCAGAAGATATTAAAACCGCGGTGCGCAACAACGGTGGCGGCCATGCCAACCATTCTTTCTTCTGGGAAATTTTAGCACCTAATGCAGGTGGGGCACCGACTGGAGCAGTCAAAGAAGCCATTGACGCAGCCTTTGGTGATTTTGATTCCATGAAAGCTGAATTCAAAACCGCAGCGACCGGTCGCTTTGGCTCTGGCTGGGCTTGGCTGGTAAAAGATGGCGACAAATTGGCAATCATGTCTACTGCCAACCAAGACTCACCATTAATGGAAGGCAAGAAACCAATTTTAGGTTTAGACGTTTGGGAACACGCGTATTACTTGAAATATAAAAATGTACGTCCAGACTATATCGAAGCTTTCTGGAACTTAGTAAACTGGGATAAAGTCAACGAACACTTTGCTTAACGAGTAAAATCAGCTAAAATAAAGTGGTGGAAAACAATTGTTTTCTACCACTTTTGTTTTTGGGGGATGAAAGTTATGTTAAAGCGAGTGCCAGTGACCACAAAGGCTGAAGTCGAGAGGCTTTATCCGTTAGTAAAAGAAATTTGGCAAGAAGTGTTCACAGAGATGATTGGGGCAGAAAATGTGACACGGATGCTTGCTGAGTACCAATCATCAGTCGCGATTTGGGGAGAAATCAACGCTGGCGTAGCGTATTTTGTTTTGGAAAACCGGGAAGGAAAATCGGTAGGCTATACGGCTTATTCACTGGAAAAACCTGGTATTTTGTATATTAGTAAACTCTATTTGCATAAAAGTTTACGAGGACAAGGACAGATGCGTTTTCTTTTTTCCTGGTATGATGATTTGGCACAAAAGACGCAGCGCAGGCAACAACTGCGGGTCAATCAAAACAATCAAAGCGCCATTAATATTTATAAACATCAAGGATTTCAAATTATGGATAGCCTTGAAATAGCCATTGCTCCGGGCTTAGTGATGAATGACTATGTTTTAGAAAAATGATTGTCATCGCTTCCAAGATTCGATATAATAATGGTACCGGTGAAAATCGGACATTATTTTTTTGGAGGCTACACGCACATGGAACACGGAAAAGTGAAATGGTTCAACAACGAAAAAGGGTTTGGTTTTATCACAACTGATGGGGGCGACGATGTATTCGTACATTTCTCAGCAATCCAAGGTGATGGCTTCAAATCTCTTGAAGAAGGTCAAGACGTAGAATTCACAATCGTTGAAGGCGAACGGGGACCACAAGCTGCTGAAGTGACGAAATTATAATCACAGGTTGAATAATTCGGCAATCAGCTGGAGAGGGAACTTTACCAAGTTTCCTCTCTTTTTTTGAAGATAGAACAGGTGTGCCCTACTTCTGTTTCATTCCTGTGTCAAAACTGTTAAGATTCTGTAATAAAACCCAGTACTAATTGCTGACAAGGCAGAAGTGTGGCAAAATTTAAACGTTATTCAGATAATTTATTAATAAGATAGATGAGGTGTCCTATGCGTATATGGCAAAAAATCATCATTGGAATCATGGGGATTGTAACCCTTTTGGTTGCCGGAGTTACCATTTATGGCTTGAAAGTCTATAAAGATACGAACTCCACCTTTGATAATATCGTGGAAAAAGTGGATCGGGATTCCACAAAACGAGAAACCGCTGTGAATATGGATGCCACAGATCCTTTTTCTATTCTGCTGTTAGGGCTTGATACAGGGGCCATGGGACGGACGGAACAAGGGCGTTCGGATACGATGATTGTGGTTACCGTGAATCCTACCAAAAAACAAACAACCATGTTGAGTTTGGATCGGGATATTTATACGAAGATTGTGGGTTATCAAGGAGATACCATGGATAAGCTAAATCATGCCTATGCCTATGGTGGAGTTGAGATGGCCATGGATTCCGTGGAAAACTTACTGGATATTCCGTTAGATCACTATGTCACCATTAACATGCAAGGTTTGAGTGATTTGATTGATGCAGTGGGAGGCATTAAAGTCCACAACCAATACCATTTTGAGTTAGACGGTGTGGAACTACAAGCGGATACGGATTATACCTTAGATGGTGAAAAAGGGTTGGCTTATGCTCGTTTTAGAAAATACGATGAAGCCACTGGCATGGGAGATCCAGATGGAGACATTGGGCGTCAAAAGCGTCAACGAGAAGTTATCGAAAAAGTAATCAATAAAGTGATGTCATTGGATACAGTGACCAATTACCAAAAGATTTTAAAAGCCGTTGAAAAAAATACCAAGACTGACTTAACTTGGAATGATATGCTTGATGTGGCCAATGGGTACCAAAGTGCGCTGAAAAACGTAGAGTCCTTGCAGTTACAAGGGGAAGGTCAGCTTTACAATGAAATTTATTACCAGTTCTTAAGTGCTTCTAGTTTATTAGAAACGCAAAACACTTTGAAAGAACAATTAGGCCTAGCGACTAGTGATACTTTACCAACAGGAGATCAGTACACTTCTGGATATGGCGATTATATGTTTTACAATGAAGATACGGGATATATGGATTATTATGACAGTTCCGCAAGTACCACAGACGGCTACTCAACCTATAGCGACGATACGGGAACTGGGGATTACAATGGGGACTATGATGCAAATTACAATCAAGATTATTCCCAAGGTGCTGGCTATACAGAAGATTACTCCCAAGATCAAGGAACCCAAGACTATAATCAAGGCTACAGTGAAGGATACAATGGTGGCTATTAAAGACAAAAAGACAGTGCGTAAAGCCTGTCTTTTTTCTATGGTCAAGGTTCTCCACAGAAAGTTGTCCACAATTTTTGTTTGTTCAAAAGATGTTTCACAGAATATTAAAATGGAAACGAGATGAAAACGGGAAATACATCAATTGAAATTTGTTTAGATGAGATTTCTCATCCTTTTTGTGAAACAAGTGGTAGAAAGTTTAAAAGAATTTCTATAGATGGGGATTTTTACTGCGCGAAATGGGGAACTTTGATAGAATGGTACGAAGAAACTCTGTTTGGAAGGAAATGGCCATGAAAAAGAATCGATTTACATTTTTAGGAAAAAATGACACAGGAAAAGAGCAGCCCACAAGTAGCGGACACTCTCATATTCCCTTCCGTTTGAATTTTTTATTCTTTATTATTTTTGCTTTGTTTATTGCATTAATTGGTCAATTAGGCCATCTGCAAATTGTCAACGGAGATAAAATTAGCAGTCAATTAAAGGAATCTTCCACTATTAAAGTCAGCAATTCCAGTCCCCGAGGGGTAATTTACGATGCCAGTGGGAAAGCCTTAGTCTCCAATAAAGCCAACGCAGCCATCACCTTTACTCGAGGCAATCAAATGACTGCTCAAGATTTGCGGGATTTAGCTGTGAAGTTAAACCAGCTCATTACCGTGGAGGTGCCAGATAAATTAAGAGATTCAGAACTAGGAAAACGGGACAAAGCCGACTTTTGGCTAGCAGATGAGGACAATTTCAAAAAAGCCTATGAGCGTTTAAGTGATGAAGATTTAAAAACCATTGCAGATGACAGCAGTCAAGAATACAGTTTAGTTTTAGCCCAAGTCAAAGACGAAGAATTGAATTTTGATGAAGAAGCATTAAAAGAAACAGCTATTTTCACTACCATGAACGGCGCCACCTCGTTAAATACCGTCTTTATTAAAAATAGCGGGGTAACGGATGAAGAACTAGCTACTGTGGCTGAACATTCAGCAGAATTAGCTGGCGTCTCCACAGGAACAGACTGGTCTCGAGAATACAGTGCTGAAAGTTCTATTAAGAGCATTTTAGGGACAGTCTCCACCAACGGCTTGCAAAAAGAAGATGCCGAAGAATATTTGGCTAAAGGCTATGCCAGCAATGATCGCGTGGGTACTAGTTATTTAGAAAAACAATATGAAGAAGTCTTACAAGGTACGAAGTCTCAGTCAGAAGTCACATTGGACCGCAATGGCAATGTCTCTTCCCAAAAAGAAACCTTTGCCGGAGCGAAGGGGGACAACTTAGTCTTAACTATTAATACGGATTTCCAGAAAAAAGTAGAAGAAATCTTACAACGAAATTATCAACCCCTAATTGAAAATGGCAAAGCAGCATTGTCTCCTGGGGTTTATGCGGTGGTGATGAATCCCAATACGGGCGCTGTTTTATCCATGGCGGGGTATTCCCATGAAAAAGACTCTAAAGAATTACAAGAAAATGCCCTAGGAAACATCACGGCAGCTTTTGTCCCCGGATCAGTAGTGAAAGCGGGAACTTTGGCAGCTGGTTGGCAAACCGGTGCATTAAACGGCAATGAAGTTTTGTATGACCAGCCTTTGTATATTCAAGGAACACCAGTAAAAGCCTCTATTTTTAATAAAGATGGCTCTGGTAACCGCAACTTAAGCGCCCAAAAAGCGTTGGAACTATCTTCCAACTCCTATATGGTGCAGGTTGTTTTAAAGATGATGAATACCACTTATTCAAACAATATGACGATTATGAGCACTGACCAACAAGGACCGATTTATGCCGAGTTGCGAAATGCCATGGCGGAATTTGGATTAGGGCAAAAAACCGGTATCGATTTGCCTAATGAAACAGCAGGGATTCAAACAGCAGTCAATGATTTAGATCCTGTTGAAGATGGTGGGAAAATCTTAGACGAGGCTTTCGGTCAGTTTGATACTTATACACCGATTCAGTTGGCGCAATATGTATCAACCATTGCCAATGGTGGCAAAAAGGTGCAACCTCACGTAGTCAGTGGCATTTATGGCAACGATGAGCAAGGAAACCTAGGCTCTTTGATTAAAGCCATTGAACCTACTGTACAAGGCACTGTGAACTTGGATGAAGGACAGTTGAAGATTATTCAAGATGGATTCTATGACGCAGTTCACGGTACGGAAGCTTATACCACTGCTACGAAACTGGCTTCAGCGAAAATGACCTTAGCAGCTAAAACCGGGACGGCAGAAACCAGTGCGTATGGCGAAACTACGATTAATAGTAACATCGTAGCCTATGGGCCAGTGGAATCTCCGGAAGTGGCGGTCAGTGTGGTTTTGCCATTCTTAAAAGATGACGACGCCCATGTGAACAACGACATCGCCAAAGAAATCATGGATGCCTACTATGATACTTATATGGCAAACTAAGAAAGAAACCGGACAATTTTTTGTCCGGTTTCTTTTATGCTTTAATGAAGGAGTTTGAAGCAAAAACTATGTGTTTCCCCTTTGCCTCTGTGGTACAATAGCCAAAGCGAATAAAAAAGGATGGAAGACGAAATGCAGGAATTGAAAGTTACTGGACTGACCAAAACCTATGGGGAAAAGACCCTTTTTCAAGACATCTCCTTTTTGATTCATGAAAAAGATCGAATCGGTTTAATCGGGGTTAATGGTACTGGGAAAACCAGTTTATTGAAAATATTAGCCGGTTTTGATAGCGGGGATGGGGATAGGAGTCCTATCCAAAAAGCCGGCGACTATCAGATCGGTTATTTGACTCAAGAAACAGAATTTTCTGGTGAGTTGACTGTTTTGGAAAGTGTTTTTCAAGGGGATGCACCCTTGATTCAAACGGTGCGTCGCTATGAACAAGCCCTAATCGCTTTGGCAGCTAATGGGGATGATCCAAAAGTTCAACAGAATTACACTAAAGCTGAAGAAGCGATGAATGAACAAGATGCATGGCTGTTGGATACGAATGCTAAGACGATTTTGCAAAAATTAGGCATCAGTCAAATGGATCAACAAATTAAAGAACTCTCCGGTGGTCAAAAGAAGCGAGTGGGAATGGCGCAAGTTTTGATTCAAGAACCGGATTTATTGCTTTTAGATGAACCGACCAACCATTTAGATTATCAAGCCATTCAATGGTTAGAAGGGTACTTGCGTCAATACCGTGGCGCTTTGTTAATGGTTACCCACGATCGCTATTTTCTTGACCGGGTGACCAATCGTATTTTTGAACTGTCCCATGGGCAGTTGATTGAATACAAGGGCAACTATGAAGACTATGTGGTGGCTAAAGCCGAACGAGAACGACAAGCGGTACAACAAGAAGAAAAACGCCAACAACTCTACAAGCAAGAACTCGCATGGATGCGTGCTGGGGCTAAAGCTCGAACGACAAAGCAACAAGCCCGCATTCAACGTTTTGAAGACTTAGAAGCGAATTTACATCAAGTGCAAACTGATGAGCAAGTCGCCATGGAATTAACTACCAAACGCTTAGGTAAACAAGTACTAGAAATTAAAGAAGGCGATTATGCCTTTGAAGAAAAAGTGATCTTACAAGACTTTAATCTTTTGGTTCAAGCCCGGGATCGTATCGGGATTACCGGAGAAAACGGTGCGGGAAAATCCACTTTACTGAATATTTTGGCTGGTGTCTTGCCTTTAAATGCCGGGACACTCATTGTGGGAGAAACGGTGCGGATTGCCTATTATACCCAAGTAACCGAACCAATTAAAGAAGATCAGCGGGTGATTAGCTACTTGCAAGAAGTGGCGGAAGAAGCCAAGCAAAAAGATGGTACCAGTATTTCGGTGGCGGAATTGTTGGAGCGCTTTTTATTTCCGCGACATACCCATGGCAGTTTAATTAGCAAGCTTTCCGGTGGCGAACGGCGGCGATTATTCCTATTGAAACTGTTAATCAGTCAGCCAAATGTCTTATTATTAGATGAACCCACCAATGATTTGGATATTGCCACATTGACCGTTTTGGAAGACTATTTGCAAAGCTTCCCCGGAGCTGTAATCACCGTCAGCCATGATCGTTACTTTTTAGATAAAGTAGCGGAAAAACTGTTAATCTTTGAAGGCCAAGGAAAAATCGAAAGGTATTTTGGTTCGATTATGGATTATTTGGATAAAAAAAATGCCGAACAAACATCAAAGCCTGCCGAAAAGCCTGCTGGGGTGAGTGATATTCCTGTTGCCAAAAAAGTTACTAAACCTAAGCAAAAGTTGACTTATTTAGAACAAAAAGAATGGGCTACTATTGAAGATGAGATTGCCACATTAGAAGAACAGGTGGAAAGCTTAACAGCGGGGATGAACAAACAAGGCTCTGATTTTGCCAAGTTGCAAGAATTACAAAATCAACTGGGTGATGTGGAAGCACAATTAGAAGAGAAAATGAATCGCTGGGAATATTTAAGCGAGTTTGCAGAAGACTAGTAAAAGAAGGGAAGTAAGATAATGGAACAAGCATACTTGGATTTAGGAGCTAAACTGTTAGCAGAAGGCCATGTCAAAGGAGATCGCACAGGAACCGGGACTCGCAGTATCTTCGGCTATCAAATGCGTTTTGATCTCTCTCAAGGTTTTCCGTTATTAACTACTAAACGAGTGCCCTTTGGTTTGATTAAAAGCGAATTGCTTTGGTTTTTAAAAGGAGATACCAATATTCGTTATTTGTTAGAACACAACAATCATATTTGGGATGAATGGGCTTTTGAACGCTATACTAAAAGTTCAGCCTATACAGGAGTTGATATGACCGATTTTGGTCGCCGCTCTTTGGTGGACCCAGCCTTTAATGAACAGTACCAAGCTGAAAGTAAAGCCTTTTGCCAGCGGATTTTAGAAGACGATGCTTTTGCCAAAGAATTTGGAGACTTAGGTCATATTTATGGCTACCAATGGCGTCATTGGGAAACCAAAGAGGGCGGTTTTATTGATCAAATCAAAGAAGTCATTGACATGATTAAAACCACTCCAGACTCTCGGCGTTTAATTGTCTCTGCTTGGAATCCAGAAGATGTGCCAAGTATGGCATTGCCTCCTTGTCACACCATGTTCCAATTTTATGTGAATGATGGCAAATTGTCTTGTCAGCTGTATCAACGAAGCGGCGACGTCTTTTTAGGCGTACCATTTAATATTGCCAGCTATGCTTTGTTAACCCATTTAATTGCCCATGAAACCGGACTTGAAGTAGGGGAATTTATCCATACACTAGGAGATGCCCATTTATACAACAACCATGTGGAACAAATGGAAGAACAGCTGAGTCGCAAGCCACGCCCTTTGCCAAAATTAATTTTAAATCCAGAAAAGCAGTCAGTTTTTGATTTTGAAATGGAAGATATTACAATCGAAGGCTATGATCCTTATCCAAGCATTAAAGCACCGATTGCGGTATAGGAGGAAAGTAGGATGTTGATTGGGATTTGGGCTCAAGATGAAGCAGGTCTCATCGGGCAAAAAGGGCACTTACCTTGGCATTTACCGGCGGATTTGCAATTTTTTAAGGGACAGACGCTAGGAAAAACCATTGTGATGGGGCGTAAATCTTTTGAAGGCATGGGCAGTCGGCCTTTGCCAAAACGCCAAACCATTGTTTTAACCAGTGATAAAAATTATCAAGTGGCAGATGAAAACGTACTGGTAATGCATGACGTAGCAGAAGTGCTAGAATTTGTTAAAACGGCGACAACCGATGTCTATATTGCCGGCGGAGCGAAAGTTTACCAAGCATTTGAAGGTCATTATGACATGCTTTTACGCACGGTAATTAAAGGGAATTTTACCGGCGATACTAATTTTCCCCAATTGGATTTTACGCCTTTTAAGCTTAAGGAAACGAAAGAGGGCATCGTGGATGAAAAAAATCATTACCCTCATCGCTTTGAAACTTGGGTGCGAAAATAAAAAAGGCTAAACAAGTTCGTAAAGCCAAACTTCCTTAGGCTATCTTAGTTAAAAAACTGTCCGGCGAAAATAACTCGCCGGACAGTTTTTTTAATTCCTCACGTATACAATAAAATCGAAAAGTACATTAGCCCAGCTCCTAACATCACAAACAGGTGCCAGACGACATGGTTAAAGGGAATATTCTTAAAGCTGTAAATCACGGCTCCTAGGGTATAAGCCACGCCACCAGCCACTAAAAGCCAAAAGCCAGTAGTACCCAATGAAGCGTAAAGGCTCGGTCCGGCGGCTAAACACAGCCAGCCCATAAAAATATAAATAGCCGTGGAAATCTTTGAGACGGTTTCTTTTTTGTGTAAAGTAATTGACTTGTAGACAATCCCACCCACAGCCATGGCCCAAATTGCGCCGAACAGTGTCCAACCAAGCCAGCCTTTGACACTTAAAAGACAATAAGGGGTATAGCTACCGGCAATTAACAAAAAGATTGAATCATGATCAAATACTTGAAAGACTTTTTTGGCTTTAGTAAAAATTAAACTGTGAAACAAGGTAGAAAATAGAAATAACAAAATCATCATGGAACCATAAACGGCGTAGGAGACGACATGGATCGCCGAACCGAGTCTAGCTCCTTTTACTAATAAAATCACCAAACCGGCAACACTTAAGCCAAAGCCAATGCCATGGGTCACCGCGTTTAAGACTTCATTGACGATTTGATATTTGCGGGAATAAGTCTTTTCCATTGAATCAACCTCCATTTTTTTGGTTGGTGAAAAGGCAAACACTCTGTTATACTGAAATATATCAACATCAACCTGCTACCCGCATTCTACACTATTCGGGGGCTTTTTTAAAGGAAGAGTGAGTAAGATGACAACAATCAAAATTGTTACGGATTCCTCCTGCACCATGGAAAGAGAAGTCCGTGATCGTTTGCATATCCATGTAGTACCTTTGTCGGTGATGATCGACGGCGTTTTGTACCGAGACGATGATGACTTGTCCGGGGAACGCTTTATGAGCATGATGGCTCAAGCGAAGGAATTGCCTAAAACCAGCCAACCGCCCATTGGGGAATTTGTTGAGCTGTATGATGAGTTGGGGAAAGATGGCAGCCAAGTAATTTCCATCCATATGACCAAGGGCTTAAGTGGTACCGTGGAAGCGGCTCGCCAAGCTAGTAATTTAAGTAAGACCGATGTAACCATTATTGATAGCGATAGCACCGACCAAGCATTGTCTTTCCAAGTGATTCGAGCAGCTGAAATGGCCTTAGAAGGTGCCAAACTACCAGAAATTTTGGCGAAACTTGAAGAAATTAAAGACAACACCAAACTCTTTATTGGCTTGTCTTCATTGAACAATTTAGTCAAAGGTGGCCGAATCAGCCGTGCTACGGGCTTACTTTCTAGCTTCTTGAATATGCGTATCGTGATGGATTTTGATCATTCTGAGTTAATTCCAGTAGTCAAAGGCCGGGGCAATAAAACTTTTAACAATTGGTTTAAAAGTTTTAAGGACGAGCTTGCTAAACTATCGGATGTCAAACAAATCGGAATTTCCCATGCCGATGCATTGGAGTTGGCAGAGTGGTTTCGGGATGAATTAGAAGCGATGTTTCCAGAAATGCACATTCCGGTATTGCAAACTACGCCGATTATCGCTACTCATACTGGTAAAGGGGCCTTTGCCATTACCTATTACCGGGACTAAAACAGTAGTTAAAACCCAATTTTGAAGAAAACCGAGGCAGAGTGCTTCGGTTTTTTCGTGGACTAAGCGTGGGCTAAGATAGTGTAAAATTTTCAAAAGCAACAATTCCATAATGCTCAGTCTGCAATGAATCTTTATTAGGGTTGGGCCTTCACTAGTTTAGCTGCAACGCTCAGTTTTAACGGGTTTTGTATTTTCAGAGAAAAAGTATTCCTTATTTCTTTAGATTTTCAAAAAAGGAAACAAAAGTTCGTTATTTTTTGATACACTAAAGAAAACAAAGGACGAGCTAAGGAGGGGACTTATGAAGAAACTAAGCAGAAAACAACTCTTTACTTGGCTGTGGCAAGCATTGGTATTTTTCATTGCCGTCTTATTAGTGTATGTTTCCTTAAATCAGTTCTTTCCGGCGGCTCAACCGATTTTAGAACCGCTGGCTACTGATACCAAAGATGATCAGGTGAAACACGTTCATTATGTAGCTCTAGGAGATTCTTTAACAGAAGGTGTGGGAGATCAAAGCAAACGGGGAGGATTTGTGCCTATTGTAGCCGAGGACATTCAAGAGCGGTACAACTTAAGCAGCATTGAAGTGGATAACTATGGTGTTGCAGGAGATCGCAGCGATCAAATTTTAAAACGAGTGCAAAAGGATACGGACTTACAAAAAAGCCTGAACTCTGCTGATTTTATCTCTGTGACAGTAGGGGGCAACGATTTGATGAAAGTTTTTCAAGATAACTTTTTCTCCTTAACGGTTAAGAAATTTAACAAGCCTCAAAAGAAATACCAAAAGCGGATTGACACATTATTAACGGAAATTCGGGAATTAAATCCAAAAGCGCCGATTTATCTACTGGGGATTTATAATCCTTTTTATTTAAATTTCCCTGATATTGAAGACATGCAGACCATTGTGGATCATTGGAATGATGCCACTAAAGAAATAGTGGCAACTTTTGACAAGGCTTATTTTATTCCGATTAATGACCTTTTGTATCAAGGTTTGGATCAAAAAGTCGGCGTGGAAAGTGACTTCACCCTAGACAGTAGTGAAGACACGGAGACAAGTGATACCACCACTAGTGCAGAGATCGGGTTAAACCAAGTAGACAACAATGTCTTATATGAAGAAGATAAGTTTCATCCGAATAATATTGGTTATCAGTTAATGGCCAATGCAGTGCGAGATGAACTGATTAAAACCCAAGCAGATTGGCTAGAAAAGGACTGAGGACAATGAAGAAAAGCAACGAAAAATTTTCTGTCTTAATTAAAAAGAAGCTGAGCCACATCAATCCTTGGAAAGCAGCCTTTTTTCTTTTAGTAGCTTTCCTTCTCGGCAGTGGTGTCTTTTTAGCGAGTCGTGTTTTGGCAATTCGCGAGCCAAATTACAAAGCGGCCCCTAGTGTGGAGCGAGAAGGGGATCCGATTTTAAGCATTAATACTAATAAAGAAAAAGTCAACCAAATGATTGATTATTACTTGGAAGAATATTTGGACAATGGGGACATTCAATACCATTTTGCTTTAGAAAATGAGGCCATGCTGACCGGTGAATTTGAGATTTTAACTTTCCCGGTAACTTTCTATTTGTATTTTGATCCCTTTGTCATGGAAAATGGCAATGTGCAACTGCGGGCCAAAAGTTTATCAGTGGGAACCTTGAATCTGCCAGTCAGTGAAGTGATGAAAATGGTTAAACGCAATTTCAAATTCCCTCAGTGGATTGAAGTCAACAGTGAGGAACAAAATATTATGATTCGCTTGGACAAGTTTCAAATGGCCAATGGTTTGTTTATGAAAGCAAACCGAATTAATCTATTGGACGATGAGATTCAATTTAGTTTATACTTGCCCAAAGACAAAAACACAGATACAAAGAAAGAAGAGTGACGATATGGAACGTGCAATTTTTGCTGGAGGCTGTTTTTGGTGTATGGTTCAACCTTTTGATGAACATCCCGGTGTTTTTTCAATCGTTTCTGGCTATACGGGAGGACATACCAAAAATCCCACTTATGAACAAGTCCTCACTCATACTACAGGGCATACAGAAGCCGTAGAAATAATTTACGATCCAGAAGTAATGAGTTATGAAGATTTATTAGCCATTTATTGGCAACAGACAGATCCTACTGATGCTTTTGGCCAGTTTCAAGATCGAGGGGACAATTATCGCCCGGTGATTTTTTACTTAAATGAAGAACAAAGAAAATTGGCCCAAGAAAATCGGGAAAAATTGGCTCGCAGTGGTCGTTTTGATCAACCGATTGTGACTACGATTGAGCCAGCCCAGACGTTTTATCCTACAGAAGACTACCACCAAGATTACTATCGAAAACATCCAGAAAATTTTGCCCGCAATCACGCAAGAAGAGCGGCTTTTATGAAAGAGCATTGGGAGGAGCAAGCATGAGAAAGAGTTTTTATCAGTATTTACAAGCCGTAAAAGGGCCTAGTCACCAAGATGAAGCCCAAATTTTTGCCACTCATGCCAGTCATGACATTCAATTTCCAAAACACAGTGAGGATTATCATGAGATTTCTTCTTATTTGGAAATGAATGTGGATTACTTGCCTTCTATGGATATTTTTGACCGTATCTGGGCAAACTATTTGGAAAATAATAAATAAGAAAAGCAGTTTTCATGAAGGAGAAGTCTGTGAAAAAAGCAAAAAAATTTACCACGCCTCAGTTCGTTATAAGCTTGATTTTGGTAGCAGTACTCTTTGGTGCTGCCGGCTTCTTCTATGCTCAAATCCTTTTAACTAAACAAAAAAACAATGAGGATGAATTGGCTGCTGTCCATCAACTTTATGAGACGATTCAAGGAAATTATTATCAAGAAGTGGAGTCAAAAACTCTGATTCAAGGGGCACTAAAAGGCATGACAGAATCTTTAGATGATCCTTATTCTAATTATTTAGATGCATCTGGAGCGGAAGAGTTAGATCAGTCATTGTCTGATTCTTTTGAAGGAATTGGGGCCAGTTTGACCCAAAAAGATAACTGGCCTGTGATTGCTCAAACGCCCATTGCCGGAACACCTGCTGACAAAGCTGGCTTACAAGCCAATGATTTCATTTTAGCAGTAGATAATGTGACCACAGAAGGCTTAAGTTTAGATGAAGTCGTTGGAAAAATTCGTGGAAAAAAAGGTTCTAAGATTGCTTTAACGATTAAACGAGAGCAAGATACATTTGACGTCTCAGTAATTCGGGATGTGATTCCTGTGGAGACAGTTTATGGCAAGCTAGATGAAAAAGAACCAACAGTGGGTTATCTTCAGATTACTACCTTTGGGGAAGGAACTGCTGAAGAACTAAAGACTGCCATTCAAGATTTGCGAAAAAAAGGCGCAAAATCTTTTGTCTTAGATGTCCGTCAAAATCCCGGTGGCTTATTAGATGCAGTGCAAGAAATGGCCAGTATGTTTTTAGCCGATGGTCAAGTAATCGTCCAATTTGAGGATAACCAAGGAAACAAGACCAAAACCGTAGCTTCTGAAACATTAGATGGAGGCTTTAAAGTTAAAGAAGAGGTGGTCGTCTTGGTAGATGGGAATTCCGCTTCAGCAGCTGAAATCTTTGCAGCAGCCTTAAAAGAATCTGGTCAGCGAGAAATTATTGGCACCACAACTTTTGGCAAAGGAACGATGCAGCAAGTGGCAGATCTTGATGACGAGAGTGATTTAAAACTCACAGTGGCCAAATGGTTGACCCCAGACGGTACGTGGCTTCATGAAAAAGGATTAGAGCCGACAATTAAAGCTGATTATCCTAGCTTTGCTTATTTACCGCCAATCTCTAGAAGTGCTGATTACCAGCTTAATGATTCAGGACAAGAAATTGATTATTTGAATCAGTTTTTAGCGGCATTAGGCTATGAAACCAAGGGAGAGAAGTTTGATGAGACCACTAAAGACGCCATTGAAGCCATTCAGCAATCTCATAAGTTGGAAGTTTCTGGCGTACTCAATAAAGAGACTGCCGATGCCATTGAAGCTGAATTAACGGCTAGTCTAAAAGGGCAAGATTTTGCCTATCAAACCGGGGTGGCTAAATTAATCGAAGGAGCGGCAAGTAGTGACGAAAAAAGAAAAAATTGACCTCTTTTGGTCGGCAGTAAAATATTTGATTGTAGCTGTTGTTGCTGCGCTGTTAATTCGTGGCTTCCTTTTAATTCCCATTCCAGTAGTCGGTAATTCCATGGAAAGCACGTTGTCTCAAGGAGATATGGTGGTCATGGAGCGAATGACCCAGATCAACCGCTTTGATGTGGTGGTCTTTCGCCTCTCCAGTGGGACGACCTATATTAAGCGAGTGATCGGGATGCCTGGGGATACATTGCGCTACCAAGATGATCAACTTTACATCAATGACAAACCGGTGGAGGAACCGTTCTTAGCAAAGCAGTTAAAAGCCGATCATTTAGCCAATGATTTTACCAATGATTTTTCTTTAGCTGAACTTACCGGTGAGCAAAAATTAGGGGAGAACAGTTATTTTGTTCTCGGTGACAATCGACGGACTTCAAAGGATAGCCGTTCTTTTGGTGCCATTGACAGTAGTGATATTTTAGGAAAAGCGCGTTTTGTTTATTATCCATTGAAACATTGGCATCTAATATAAAGGGACCGTGACATAAGTATTCCCTAAATGATAAACAACGAACATTTAATTTTTATTGATAAAAAAGATTCGGATGATAAAAAATCGTGACAATTTTTGTGTCTTAGTCCGAAGAGAGGACATTACCATACGAGGTTACTACGCTCCTTTCAGTCGCCTAGTACAGTTGAACTAAGCAAAAATCGCTAAGTTCAACTAGCAATTACGCTGCCTTAGCTTGATGAAATCAAGGTTAGGCAGCGTTTAAGATTTTTAGCAATGAAAAGAAGGGTATCTTCCAATGATTTTTAATGGAAGATACCCTTCTTTTGCTTGCGTCTCACGTTTGGTATTGTTCGGTTCGTAGGATGGTGACCCAACTATTGTCACAGCCTGGTTTTTATATGGGAGAATCTATCTAAAATTTAGGCTGTTGTGCAAATTTTAGATGACACAATGTTATAAATAACGTTTATACTAGGTTTAAATAAATTATAGGAGTTGATCTTATGCGTGAAAATCATATTTTAGGTTCTCTTTCACATTTATCTCTTTTCTTTGCTCCCTTTCTTTTACCGCTACTTGTTTGGTTATTTACTGAAAAAGGGACTTTTAATCACAATGAAGCAAAACTAGCGTTAAAAATTCACATCTTACCAGTTATAATTACTCTGTTCTTTTTTGTTTCCCTTGGGGGGATTGGCTTATTTACTAACGATGCTACTGTAACTGGAACGGTAGGGATTCCAATGATCTTGCTTGTTTTGGTGGTAGATGTTGTGGCGGCAATTTACAGCTTGTATCGAGGAATTAAAATTTTAGTCGCATAGCTTAACTGGGATGAGGCATTAAGCCTTGTCTTTTTTATTAGAAAATGAAATGTGGTATACTTTATGGGATTTCAGATGATTGAAGGAAAAAATTATGGGGCTTATAAATCGTTATGGATTCTTGATTTTAATTGTGGCAGTGATTAGTGAACTGACCCTGCCTTTTGTATTAGGACATTTCGTGACTGGGTACAGTCAAATTGAAATGCTTATTTCTAGTTTAGGAGAGACCGGGGCAAAGACTCGAACGGCTTTTCGAATTTGGGAAATTGTCAATGGCTGTCTGTTTCTCTTAGCAGCTCCGGCATTTTATCAGCGTTTTGAGCCAACCTCAACAAAACTTGCCTTAGTATTAGCTGCTTGTCTAGTGCTTTTTGGTCTTGGAGATTGTATCATTACAGGAATTGTGTCCCGAGCAAAAGATGCCAGTGAGGTAGGCTTTTCCAGTTTGCTTCATAACTATGCTTCGGGTGCCGGTTTTGTAGCTCTTTTGTTGGGCACTTTTTTATTGATTGGCCTCTTTTATCTTGAAGGAAATTCCCCAATGGTGGTTACTTTAATCTTGGTCTTTGTTCTTTCAGGAATTTTTATGGTGCTCTTTGCTATGCCGAAAATCCCCTTATTAAACGCTTTTCAAGTGAGTCATCGCGGACTTTGGCAAAGGCTCAATCTATTTTTCTTGTATTTACCTTTTGTATTGGTCAGTTTAAAAAGCTTAGGGATCTTTAAAGGATAGGTTAATGATTTTTTGCAGTAGGACAAGGGGTGAAAGCGCTCCTTGTTTTTTTGTTTCAAAATAGAAAAAAGTTACTAACCTCACTAGTTACACTTAAGGAAATTCTCAATAATTCAGGGAAATCTCAAAAAGAACGATATCTATCTGTTCGGTGAATTGATTATACTTAAGACAAGGGTTTTCATTACGTTCAATACTGAAAGAGAGAACAAGGACGAAATATCAAATCAATGAAAATACTAAGGAATACAATCTGGGGCAGTGCTAACTGACTTATTTTATAACACGTTAGTAAGAGCATGTGCTTTTTATTTTTACAAAGGAGGGAGTTTTGGATGTGAAAAAGCGGGTTATTCTTTCGGTTTTTGGGTTGGTCTTATTGCTGGGGCTAGGGCTTGTTTTCCTCACTATAAAAAATAACTATACTTATCAAAATTTAATCGCTACTCCTAGCCAAGTACCCAAATGGGAAGCCGATGTGCGACCATTACAATCGGAAAAACAAGTTAAGGGGCAATTGCAAAAACTCAATCAAAAAAATGCGGGGAAAGAGGTTTCTTTAACCGATAGTAAATTTGTGGTGATTCCTGGACTAAGGGGAGCTTGGTCAATCGATCCTAAAAATGGCCAAGCAGCTTTTGGGACAGATTGGGTACCCCAAGGTTTGACTCAATCAGCAGATGACTATTACGTCAGTGTCTATGATGGAGATCATCACTTAAATTCCTTAATTTTTCAAATTGATAAAAAGAGTAAAAAATATGTCAAAACTTTGATTTTAAACTCCAAAGCTCATGTGGGTGGCATTACTTATGATGATGACCATCAGCGACTGATTTATTCCGATGATACCGATAAAATGGCGGGTTTTGGCTACCTTGATCAAGCAAGGATTGATGCTTATCAAGCAAGCCAACAACAAGCCCCCATTAAAAGTGAGAAAATCAATTGGCAATTAGGAATTCGTACATCGGCAATTACCATGTACCAGCAACAATTAATCGTGGCAAAATACGGCTTTCACCAAAATTATCGTTCGATTGTATCGATTCCTTTAAATAAGGCAGGATTTCCCCCAACAATTAGCGACCAAGGAAGCGAAATGCTAGCAAAAGTGGTGGATACTGCCGATAAAAAAACATTGGAGAAAGTTTTTATTGAATCCTTAATTAAATCTGGCTATATTAGCTCTTTTAATCACGGCTGGGATCGTATGCAAGGAATCTCATTATCAAAATCTGGCATTATGATTGTGAGCCAATCCAATGGACGGCGTCAAGGAAAATTATTGATTCGTTACCGGATGCCAGACCCTAGTCGTTGGGAGAAAATGAATTTGATGGGCATTGCAAAAGGTCCAGCGACAGTAGCGATTCCTCGGGCAGTTGAAGAAGTCAGTATTAATCGTGAAGAAACTGAACTAGCTATGATTTTTGAAAGTGGCGCTAAGAAATATCGGAAAAACAAGTACCCTTTTTTGCCACCAGATTATATGGATCGTATCTTAATTTTACCGATGCAAGTTACAAATGAGGCATGAGATGCAAATCGGCAAGTAATGGTGTATCTTAGCAGAAGAGTGTTTGGAAAGAATAAGTGGTTTTTAGGAAAGTGATAGGTGGTTGTGATGCACAAAATTGTATTATGGGTTAAAAAGCACAGTAAAATATTAAAAAATATTTTCTTGATGGCTGTGGTGGTCATTGTTTTTAGCGAATTGTTATCCATCAGTAAAACCATTTCCATAGTTCAACTCCGTCAAAGCTTTAGTGAAATTCCTTTTTATAAAATTATCCTCATGGCTGTGGTAGGTTTGGTGGCTGTTTTGCCTATGACGGGCTATGACTTTACATTGAATAAAATGCTGAATTTAAAGCATAAAAGAAGTTATATTTTGGAAACAAGTTGGTTGGTTAATACGATAAATAACTTAGCTGGTTTTGGTGGGTTAATCAGCATTGGCCTGCGCTCAGAATTTTATACTAAAGACAAAGAAGGCAAAGAAGTATTAGGAGCTTTATCGAAAATTTTATTATTTTTAGAAGCAGGACTATCCATTTTTAGCCTCCTTAGTTTTTGCTTGGTGATTACCGGACAAAGCAGTGCTTTTGTCAGCCAATATTGGCCTTGGTTAATCGGTGGGGGTCTTTATTTTCCCATTATTTACTTGTTTACCTTCTTTAAGAAAAAAGGTCTTTTAGGTGGACTTGCGGCGAAATATCGCTGGGAACTAACAGTCACTTCTTTTTTTGAATGGCTTGGAGTCGTGGTGACCTTTTATTTGATTGGGTATTTAATGGACTTGCCCATCTCTTTAGTAGATGTCTTGCCACTTTTTATCGCCTCTTCCATTATTGGGATCGTTTCTATGATTCCAGGAGCGCTAGGCTCTTTTGATGTGATGATGATTTTGGGACTGACTAATTTAGGTGTTCCCCGGGCAAGTGTCGTTGTTTGGTTGTTACTGTTTCGTTTGTTTTATTATGTGATTCCTTTTTTAATTGGTATTTTGCTGTTTTTCAAAAATCTTTGGAGCCAAGTGAATACTCGTTACTCTGATATTCCCCGCAATTTAACCTTAGAAATACTGCATAAAGTGGAAGTCTTTTTAATGTATTTTTCTGGCATTATGATTGTGCTTTTAGCAACGATTCCTCAAGGATTTACAGAAATTAGTTGGTTAAAGCAATTGAATTTCTTTCATTATCATTTGGTAGCGCAATTTCCTAATATCATTCTTGGCTTTTCCTTATTGATTATGGGGCGGGGAATCGCAGCTCAAGTAAAACGCGCTTATTTTCCTACGATATTCTTATTGGTGATTGCGATTATCTATACCTTGTCCTTTGGTCTAAGCTTAGCGGCAGTAGTCGTGCTGGCTGTTATTTTAGTCATGGTTTTCTTTTCTCGCAGTGAACTGTACCGGGAACAATTGGTGTATTCTTGGCAGTGGATGACCGTCGATGGCTTGATTATTGGCGCTTTGGCATTACTGTATGTAGCCATTGGCGTTTATAATTCTCCTGCTTTTCCTCATCACCGAAAAAGCCATCCGATTTCTTTCTTGATCTTTCCTTCCGAAAAATTATGGTTTGCCGGTTTACTTGCTATTATCGTGGTGGCAATGTTCATGTTGCTTTTCTTGCGTTATTTAGAAGGTAAAAAACAAAAAATCGGTGTCCCATTAGACGAAGCGCGAGTTTTACGAATTTTAGAAAATTACGGGGGCAATATTGCGAGCCAGCTAGTCTTTTTGGAGGATAAATCCGTTTATTTTTACAATGACGGCACAGAAGACACGGTTTTCTTCCAATTTGCTACCTATAATAATAAATGTGTGGTCATGGGAGACCCCACAGGTAAAGCCACTGACTTCAATGCTGCTTTGCGTCAATTTATCATTGAAGCAGACCAATGGTGTTACCAGCCTATTTTTTATGAATGCAATTCTACCAGCGTCACCACTTTACACGAGTTGGGCTATGACTTTATCAAAATGGGGGAAGAGGCCCTAGTAGGGTTGGCTGATTTTAGCACGGCTGGCAAAAAGATGAAAGGGACCCGTTCGGTGGTTAATAAAATCACCAAGGCAGGTTATACCTTCGAAGTCCTAGAACCACCTTTTGATGATACTTTGATGGCTACCTTAAAAGAGATTTCTGATTCTTGGTTAAAGGGGCGAAAAGAAAAAGGTTTTTCACTAGGATTCTTTTCAGAGTCTTATTTACAGCGAGGACCGATTGCAGTAGTGCGCAATCCCGAACAAGAAATTGTCTCTTTTGCCAATTTAATGCCTACTTATTCAAAGGAGATTGGGACCATTGATTTAATGCGCCACCACAGTGAAAAAGCTCCCTCTGGTTGTATGGATTTCTTATTTGTTCACCTTTTTGAATACATGAAAGAGGCCGGTTTTTCTTATTTTGATATGGGCATGGCGCCATTAGCAAATGTGGGACATTCACGAAAAAGCTTTACCCAAGAGCGCATTGCCAATTTAGTTTATGAATTTGGTTCTCGTTTCTATTCTTTCCAAGGATTGCGGGAATACAAAGAAAAATATGCCAGCAAATGGATACCTCGCTACACTTTGTATCATCGCGATAGCTGGATTGCTTATGTGATGATTGTGATTTTACTGGTGGACAATCAAGCGGTTAAAGTAAGTGAGGGAAAAAGAGCTCGTTGAGATTAAACCCAGATGCAAGGTGTAAAGTTTATAACTTTGTTTACAATTAATTATCTACCGCGAAGAGCTTTGTCCAACAGATGACGATAAAAGCAGTGATTATGGTGATTGGCTTTGTAGTAGTTATGTATCCAATGTGGCTGTTAACGAGATTGATGTAAAATAATTTTGTAAAAGAGACAGTAGTGTAAGCTGCTGTTTCTTTTTGTGTTTTCTGTAATTCTTTTGGAGATTATAAAATAAGTAAAGAAACTTTCTCTTTGGCAAAGACAGCATTTCAAATTATTGAATTTCATGCTAAAATCATAAGATGCTTGGTCATGATGTATTGACCGTAACAGTTACAGCCAAGAGCTTTAGAACAAACGTTAGTATCTTTATGAGTTCAGTCATCTAATAATGAAATCTCAAGAAAAATCAGTTCAAGTGATTTTTTGAATTTGTAGATAAAGTTGAAATTTAAGTATAATAATTTGCCCAAAATTGTATGGACAGATGGCAAATTTTGGGCAAATTCAACAAAATTAAGTGTAGCAAAGTGCTAGAAGCCTTGCTACATAAGGGAGGAATTACTATTTCAACCATACAATGGTTCCCGGGGCATATGAACAAGGCCAAACGGGAAGTGAGTGAAAAATTAAAATTTGTGGATATCGTTTTTGAATTGGTGGATGCTCGTTTGCCCATCTCTTCTCGTAATCCTTTATTAGATCAAATTTTGCAGCAAAAACCCCGTTTAGTTATTTTAAATAAAACAGATTTGGCTGATCCAAAACAGACCAAATTATGGCAGAATTGGTTCCAAGATCAAGGTTTTTTAACGGTGGGCATCAATGCTCATGAAAACAGTGCTACGAAACTAGTGGTAAATGCTGCCAAAGAAGTTTTAAAAGAAAAACGGGCAAAAGACAAAGCAAGAGGGCTGAAACCTCGTAGTATTCGAGCTATGGTGGTAGGTATCCCCAATGTGGGAAAATCCACATTGATGAATCGTTTGGTAGGTAAAAAAATTGCTCAGACTGGGAATAAACCTGGTGTTACCAAGGGTCAGCAGTGGTTGAAATCAGGCAATGAACTGGAACTTTTGGATACGCCGGGGATTTTGTGGCCGCGTTTTGAAGACCCGGCTGTCGGCAAAAAGTTAGCCTTAACCGGTGCCATTAAAGATCAACTCTTGCATTTAGATGATATTGCCATTTATGGCTTGGAATTCTTTTGTAAATATTATCCCGGGAAAGTAGCTCAACGCTATAAACTAGTTGATACTGCTGAGAGCTTGCCACCGGCAGAACTATTGATGGAAATCACCGCAAAACGAGGCTATAAAGATGATTATGATCGAGGTAGTGAATTGGTAGTAGTGGAGATTCGTCAAAATAAACTAGGCCCCTTTACTTTAGATCGCTATGATGAAGGAGGCCCAATCGCTCATGAGTGAGGCTATTAAAGACATTAAGTTTAAGCTAGAAAATGTGCATGATGTTAAAGACGAGTACTTATTAGCTTTAGCACAAGATACTCGATTGGGTGTGCAAAAACTAGTCCAGCAAACTCAAAAGCGTCTAGCCAAAGAAGCCGCTTTACTAGACAAATACCAGGAGATGATGGCCTTTGAACAGCCTCTCTTAGCACAAGGGCACCGCTTTATCGCGGGCATTGACGAAGTGGGGCGTGGGCCATTAGCAGGTCCCGTGGTGGCTTGTGCGGTGATTTTGTCACCGGAGCATCCCGTTTATGGCTTGGATGATTCAAAAAAGTTGTCTGCTAAACGTCGAGGAGAGCTCTTTACTCAGATTCAAGAAAATGCCCTAGGAATTGGTATTGGTGTAGTTGAACCAGCTGATATTGATCGGTTAAATATCTATCAGGCTAGCCGCTTGGCAATGAAAATGGCGGTGGAAGAATTGCCGATTCCCCCAAGTTATCTCTTATTAGATGCGATGACCATTGACTCGGACTTGCCACAAGAAAAAATCATCAAAGGAGACGCGAAGTCGGTATCCATTGCGGCAGCCAGTATTGTAGCCAAAGAAATGCGGGATTCACTGATGAAAGAATACCATAAACAATATCCTTATTATGGCTTTGATCAAAATGCGGGCTATGGTACCAAGGTTCATTTGCAAGGCCTACAAGAACACGGAGTTACCGACATTCACCGTAAGTCTTTTGCGCCGGTAGCCGCTTTGTTAAATTAAATATTTTGCCTTCTTTTCACGAACTTTCTGATAGATTGTTCACGGAAAGAAGGTTTTTTTATGGAACAAGCATTATTGATGCGTTTGGCATTGTGCCAAGAATTAGGCATTCAAAAAAAGTGGCAGTTATTACATTATGCTAAAAAATGTGGCAAAGAAAATTTGACTTTTCATGAATTACAACGTTTATTTGGCTATCAGCGCTTTTCGCCAAATTTGGAAAGTAGTTGGCAGTCTTTAGCCGGAGATGGTTTGGCGAAACGTCTAGGCAACCAAGACTATCTCACCATTGATTCGCCTTTGTATCCAGAGCAGTTACGTCATTTGGCTTATCCGCCACTGGCTTTGTTTTACGCCGGACGCAAGGAGCTATTACAAAAGCGGTTATTGGCTTTTGTAGGAGCACGGGATGCTTCTAGCTATGGTTGCAAAGTAGTGGCAAAGTTTGTCCCGGAAATGGTAGCTGCAAATTATGTGATTGTTAGCGGCGTGGCAAAAGGCATTGATAGTTGCGCCCATGAAGTGGCCATTAGCAATCAAGGGTTTACGATTGGTGTTTTAGGCAATGGCATCGATGTCTGTTATCCCGCTGAAAATCGTCGTCTTTATGAAATCTTAGCGTCAGAGCAGCTCTTAATCAGTGAATACCCAGCTGGTGTGGGGCCTAGAAAATATCATTTTCCCCAGCGAAATCGGATTATTGCCGGTCTTTGTCAAGGATTGTGTGTGGTGGAAGCAAAAGCGCGCAGTGGCTCATTGATTACCGCCCAACAAGCATTAGATGCTGGGCGAGAAGTTTTTGCGGTACCGGGAGATGTATTATCCGGTCGCCAAGATGGCTGCCACAGCTTAATTCAAGATGGAGCCAAGTGCGTGTTTCGGGTTCAAGATTTGCTGGAAGAATTGCCGGAATTTTAGAAATTTATTCGACCTTCCTTGACAAAGTATTTTTGAATCGCTATAGTTAGCTACGATTATTGGTTCATGAAAACTGCCCATACTATAGTAGGAATAGGAAGGAGCCATTCATTTTTTTATGGCATATAAATATTTAGTAATTGTAGAGTCTCCCGCAAAAGCGAAGACGATTGAGAAATACCTTGGCCGCAATTATAAAGTGGTGGCCAGTGTTGGTCATATTCGGGACTTGCCGAAAAGTAAAATGGGGATTGATACGGAAAATAACTACGAGCCGCATTATATCTCCATTCGTGGGAAAGGAGACGTTATTAAAAGTCTCCGCAGCGCTGCGAAAAAAGCACAAAAGGTTTATCTCGCAAGTGACCCGGATAGAGAAGGGGAAGCCATTGCTTGGCATTTGGCTCATTTATTAAACTTGGATTTAGCCGATAAAAATCGAGTGGTCTTTAATGAAATCACCAAAGATGCGGTGAAAGCAGCCTTTAAAGAACCTCGGAGTATCGATTTAGACTTAGTTGATGCTCAACAAGCCCGGCGAATTTTGGACCGTCTAGTGGGATATTCCATCAGTCCAATCCTTTGGCGCAAAGTCAAAAAAGGCTTGAGTGCCGGACGTGTCCAATCCATTGCAGTGAAGATGATTATTGACCGGGAAAAAGAAATCCGGGCGTTTATTCCTGAAGAATACTGGAGCATTGACGGGAACTTTAAGAAAAAGACGAAGAAATTTAAGGCGAACTTCTGGGGGTTAGATGGCAAAAAGAAAAAATTGCCTCACGGGGAAAGCATTAAAGAAATTACTGACCGTTTGACGACTAAAGACTTTGATGTGACCAAAGTCGAAAAGAAAGAACGGAAACGTAACCCGGCACCACCATTTACCACTTCTAGTTTGCAACAAGAAGCAGCGCGAAAAATCAATTTCCGGACGCGGAAAACCATGATGGTAGCCCAACAGCTTTATGAAGGGATTGCATTAGGCAAACAAGGCACGGTGGGTTTAATCACTTATATGCGGACGGACTCAAAACGAATTGCCGATTCTGCCAAAGCAGAAGCCGCAGATTTTATTACCGAAACCTATGGAGCGGAATTTTCCGCCCATGGCAAGGTCAAAGTCAAAAATGCCCAAGGAGCTCAAGATGCCCATGAAGCGGTGCGGCCAACAAGTATTTTGCGCACACCGGATGCTGTGAAGCAATACTTGGATAAAGACCAATTAAAACTTTATACTTTAATTTGGTCACGCTTTGTAGCCAGTCAAATGACGCCAGCTATTTTAGATACCATGAAAGTCACTCTGGAACAAAACGGAGTCACTTTTATCGCCAATGGTTCAAAAGTTAAATTTAAAGGTTTTATGTCTGTCTATATTGAAGGTACTGACGATGGCAAAGAAGAAAAAGAAAATCTATTGCCAGAGTTAGTCGTAGGCGATGTGGTGCAGTCGGTTTCTATTGAACCAAAACAACACTTTACTCAGCCACCAGCTCGTTATTCTGAAGCCACGTTAATTCGAACTTTGGAAGAAAAAGGTGTTGGGCGACCTTCCACCTATGCACCAACCTTAGAGACCATTCAACGGCGTTATTATGTGAAATTGCAACAAAAACGCTTTGAACCTACCGAACTGGGGGAAATCGTCAACACGATTATGGAAGACTTCTTCCCTCAAGTAATTAATACGAGCTTTACTGCGGAAATGGAAACCGACTTGGATAAAGTTGGTGCTGGTCAAGAAGACTGGGTGGCAGTAGTCGATCGCTTCTATCGACCATTTGAAAAAGAATTGACAGAAGCCGAAGAAAAAATCGAAAAAATCCAAATTAAAGATGAACCGGCAGGCTTTGATTGCGAACTATGTGGTCATCCCATGGTGATTAAATTAGGCCGCTTTGGTAAATTCTACGCTTGTAGCAATTTCCCAGAATGTCGCAACACAAAACCAATCGTCAAAGAAATCGGTGTAACGTGTCCGGTTTGTCATGAAGGCCAAGTCATCGAACGGAAATCCAAGAAAAATCGGATTTTCTATGGCTGCTCTCGTTACCCAGACTGTGATTTCACTTCTTGGGATAAACCTGTGGGCCGGGATTGTCCGAAATGTGGCAAATACTTGGTGGAAAAGAAAGTCAAGGGCGGCAAGCAAGTAGTCTGTGTCAATGGAGATTACGAAGAAGCGGTCCAAAAATAAAGAAAAGCTGTCCGAATGAGGGCAGCTTTTCAACCTTATCAATAGAAAAGAGGAATTTCATGAGTCAATCAGTTAACGTAATCGGTGCCGGATTAGCCGGCAGTGAAGCGGCTTGGCAAATTGCCCAAGCAGGTGTGCCAGTGAATTTATATGAAATGCGTCCGGTGAAATCTACTGAAGCCCACCATACGGATCATTTTGCGGAATTAGTCTGTTCTAACTCTTTGCGAGGAAACAGTTTAGCCAACGCTGTGGGAGTCTTAAAAGAAGAGATGCGCCGCTTGAATTCAGTGGTGATTACTTCAGCCGATGAAACAGCAGTCCCTGCTGGAGGCGCATTGGCGGTGGATCGGGATCGTTTTTCTGCTTTAATCACAAAAAAAGTCAAAGAGCATCCATTGGTAACGGTGATTCATGAAGAAGTTACTGCGATTCCAGAAGGGATTACGGTAATTGCTTCCGGTCCTTTAACCAGTTCTGCTTTGGCCCAGGCGATTCAAGAATTCAATGGATCAGAAGGATTTTATTTTTACGATGCCGCAGCGCCGATTATCGAAAAAAATTCCATTGATATGGACAAGGTTTACTTGAAATCCCGTTACGACAAAGGAGAAGCTGCTTACTTAAACTGTCCAATGAACAAAGAGGAGTTTGAAGCCTTTCGTGAGGCACTACTAACTGCTGAAGTTGCGCCATTAAAAGAATTCGAAAAAGAAAAATACTTTGAAGGTTGTATGCCCATTGAAGTAATGGCAGCAAGAGGCCCTAAAACGATGCTCTTTGGTCCGATGAAGCCAGTAGGACTGGAAGATCCGAAAACAGACAAACGTCCTTATGCGGTGATTCAATTACGCCAAGACAATGCGGCCGCTTCTTTATACAATATTGTCGGATTCCAAACTCATTTAAAATGGGGGGAACAAAAGCGGGTTTTCCAAATGATTCCCGGCTTGGAAAACGCCGAGTTTGTCCGGTATGGTGTGATGCACCGCAACAGCTTTATGAATTCTCCAGAGTTATTGGAACAAACTTATGCTTCAAAAAAACGGAGTGATGTATTCTTTGCTGGTCAAATGACCGGTGTAGAAGGTTATGTGGAAAGCGCGGCTAGTGGTTTAGTAGCTGGGCTAAATGCGGCTAAATTAGCAAAAGCTGAAGCACCGATTACTTTTCCTAAAGAAACGGTCATCGGCAGTATGGCGTATTACATCACCCATGCAGCAGGAAAACATTTCCAACCGATGAATGCGAACTTTGGTTTGTTGCCAGAGTTACCCGAACGGATTAAAGACAAAAAAACGCGCTATGAAACGTTAGCCAATCGGGCATTGGCAGCTCTAGCTGAAACAAAATACTAGTCTACAAAAGGGTCGGGTTTCATTCTCGTCCCTTTTTTGTGTGGTCTTGAGCTAAATCTGGCAGAAAAGGCAGGCCAATTAGTGATAGTGAAGGGATTTGTGACGAATAAGAAAGGAGTGATTTTTAAGGTAAAGTCGAAATAGTAAGAATTGTTAAAAAAACGAAAACAATTTAGCTTTTTTTTAACAAAAATAAGACAAGTCGTGATATAGTGTTACAGGCGCTAAAATCCTGACATGCAGATGATAGAAATAAGCTCCCGGTTTCACTGGAAAGAAGAACTTCCAGTGTCTTTTTTCGACAAAATAGGGAGAATTTTGGGAATTGTGAACGAACTTTGAAATATTAGGTAAATTCTGACAATTAAATTGTTTTTTTTAATTTGTTATGTTACAGTATTCTCGTGCCAGAAAGAGGTGGACTTTCGACCATGAATTGGCCCAGTGAATTTTATCGTTATTTAGAGGTTGAAAGGGGATACTCAAAAAAAACAATCGAAGCTTATTCTCGGGATTTTCATGATTTTCAAGTGTTTTTAAATGATTCAGGAAACCCGGATTATTTGAAAGTAGATCATCGTGATGTGCGGGTTTACTTGGCTTATTTAAATGACCAAGCCTACAGTCGCAATACTATCAGCCGTAAAATTGCCAGTTTGAGGTCTTTTTACCAGTATTTACTCCGTGAAGAAGTAATTGAGGAAAATCCTTTTACCTATGTTCACTTAAAGAAAAAAAATGCAAAACTTCCGCGTTTTTTTTACGAAAAGGAAATGCAGGCATTATTTGATGCGGTATCAGGCAATACGCCCTTAGATTTGCGCAATCGCAGTCTTTTAGAGGTATTGTATGGTTCTGGCTTGCGGGTTAGTGAGTGTGCCAATTTAAAGCGATCTGACATCGACTGGTCAGGTGAAGTTCTTTTGGTTTTAGGTAAGGGGAATAAAGAACGCTATGCTCCTTTTAGTCACCATGCCAAAGAAGCCTTAACGGAGTATTTGGAAGTGGGGCGTCCTAAATTAATGAAGAAAACGGATCATGACTATGTTTTTGTAAACAGTCGCGGCGGCGCATTGACCTCTCGGGGAGTGGAATACATCCTTGATCAAGTGATTAAAAAAAGTAGTTTGGACAGCCAGATTCACCCCCATATGCTGCGGCACACCTTTGCGACCCATTTATTAAACAACGGCGCAGATATGCGTACCGTGCAAGAGCTTTTGGGGCATGTAAATCTTTCTTCTACTCAGATTTATACCCACGTTACCAAAGAAAGCTTACAAAAAAATTATCGTCACTTTCATCCTCGAGCGTAATCTTACGCAAGGATTGGTTTTTATTTAGAAAATGGAGGCAGTTACGTATGGAATCACAATTTCATTCCACCACGATTTGTGCAGTGGAAAAAGATGGACACTTTGCTATGGCAGGAGATGGCCAAGTTACCATGGGAGAATCCGTGGTTATGAAAGGCACTGCTCGTAAAGTTCGCCGCATTTACAACGGGGAAGTAGTAGTGGGCTTTGCTGGAAGTGTGGCCGATGCTTTCACGTTAGAAGAAAAATTTGAAGGCAAATTAAATGAATACAATGGCAATTTGCAACGGGCAGCGGTGGAACTAGCCCAAGAGTGGCGGACGCAACAGTCGATGCAAAAGCTAGAAGCTATGTTAATCGTCATGAATGATAAAGAAATGCTCCTAGTTTCAGGAACAGGAGAAGTTATTACCCCAGACGATGGGATTTTGGCCATTGGTTCTGGAGGAAACTACGCTTTGGCTGCCGCTCGTTCGATGAAACAGTACGGGGGAGATTTATCTGCTAAAGAAATTGCGGAAAACTCTTTAAATATTGCAGCGGATATTTGTGTCTTCACTAATCACAATATCATCGTGGAAGAAACCAAGTAAGGAGAGTTACTATGTCGACAATGAATCAAACGCCAAAAGAAATCGTCAAAGAACTAGATCAATATATTATCGGTCAAAATGCTGCTAAAAAAGCGGTGGCTGTGGCTTTGCGCAATCGCTATCGCCGGCAACAATTAGATAGTGAAATGCAACAAGAAGTTACGCCTAAAAATATGTTG
The DNA here is from genome assembly GCF_040925905.1 of Enterococcus sp. 2201sp1_2201st1_C11_2201SCRN_220225. Lineage (NCBI taxonomy): Bacteria > Bacillati > Bacillota > Bacilli > Lactobacillales > Enterococcaceae > Enterococcus > Enterococcus sp. 2201sp1_2201st1_C11_2201SCRN_220225. Next base: position 19,914 of record NZ_JBCOJC010000009.1, on the reverse strand, counting down.
ATGATTGGACCTACTGGGGTAGGGAAAACAGAAATTGCCCGTCGTTTGGCAAAAATTGTGGATGCTCCTTTTATTAAAGTTGAAGCCACTAAATTTACGGAAGTAGGTTATGTGGGACGAGATGTGGAGTCCATGGTACGGGATTTGGTGGAAAACGCCATTCAAATCGTTCGCAAAAAACAATACAGCCGGGTTTACTCCCGGGCGGTTAAAAAAGCCAATCGTCGCTTGGTGAAGGTTTTGGTTCCGGGCATTAAAAAGGAACAAAAGAAATCTGTTAATCCTTACGAACAAATGATGAGCATGTTTAACGGAGGAGCCCAAACTGAAGAACCAAAAGAAGAGTTGACAGAAGAAATCAAAGTCAATCGACAAACGGTTTTTGAACAATTGGAAAAAGGTCTTTTGGATGAACGGGAAGTTACCATTGAAGTGGAAGAACCGAAAACGCCTGCTCCAATGAACAACGGTTTGGAACAAATGGGCATTGATTTAAATGAAACACTAGGGGCCCTAAAACCTGCGAAAAAACAAGAGCGCACGGTTACGGTGAAAGAAGCTCGAGAACTTTTAGTTCAAGAAGAATCTGCTAAATTGGTCAATGACGGGGATATTCACAGTGAAGCCATTGCTTTAGCTAGCTCAAACGGGATTATCTTCATTGATGAAATTGACAAGATTACTTCTAAGTCCCAACAATCTGCTGATGTTTCCAGAGAAGGAGTACAACGGGATATTTTACCGATTGTGGAAGGTTCTCAAGTCAACACGAAATACGGTGTGATTCAAACAGACCACATTCTCTTTATCGCCTCAGGAGCCTTTCATGTGTCCAAACCTAGTGATTTGATTCCTGAATTACAAGGGCGCTTCCCGATTCGAGTGGAATTAAACGATTTAACTGCAGAAGACTTTACGAAGATTTTAACAGAGCCAAACAATGCTCTGATTAAACAATATATCGCTTTGTTGGCTACAGAAAATGTTCAAGTAACCTTTACCCAAGAAGCCTTGGCAAAAATTGCGCAAATCGCCTTTGATGTGAACCGGGATACGGACAATATCGGTGCTCGGCGCTTGCACACGATTTTAGAAAAACTGTTAGAAGACTTGTTGTTTGAAGCACCGGATATGCAAATGGCTCAAATCACCATTACGGAAAGTTATGTGGATGATAAATTAGCGGCAATTGTATCCGATCAAGACCTTAGCCGGTTTATTTTGTAAGAGAGAGTGGAGAAGAAAATGGAATCCTTATTAGAAAAAACACGTCAAATCAATGAATTACTGCAACAAAAAAATACCTTTGATATGAAATCAGACCTGCCTTATGACAAGATGGCGATGATTTTAGGGGATGTTTTGGATGCAAACAGCTATATTATTAATAACGAAGGAACGTTGCTTGGTTTTAATGAAAAGCACGATGTCAATAATGACCGCGTGAAAAGCATGTTTGTAGAAAAACAATTTCCTAAACAATATACCGATGCATTGGACCATCTAGGCAAAACCGAAGCCAATATTTCCATTAATAGTGATATGACGGCATTTCCTGTTGAAAGTCGGGAACAATTTCCTAATGGTATAACCACCGTTGTACCGATGTTTGGAGCCGGAGAACGTTTAGGGACGATTATCTTAGCTCGCATTGATGCGCCTTTTACGGATGAGGATTTGGTTTTGGCAGAATACAGCGCTACCGTGGTAGGGATGCAATTCTTGTATCAAAAATCCCGTCATATTGAAGAAGATGTGCGTAGTGCTACTGCGGTACAAATGGCGATTAATACATTGTCTTATAGCGAATTAAAAGCTGTCCAAGCAATTTTTGAAGCTTTGGATGGGGATGAAGGACGATTGACGGCATCTAATATCGCTGATAAAATTGGTATAACTCGTTCTGTAATCGTCAATGCTTTGCGAAAACTAGAATCAGCAGGGATTATCGAGTCTCGCTCACTAGGAATGAAGGGGACTTACTTGCGAGTCTTAAACGATCGCTTCAAAGAAGAATTAGAAAAACACAATTATTAATCATCGTTGACGTTTATTGAATTGTTTGTGGTGGAAGGTAAGGTTAATAAAAGAGCAGGAGGCTTAGAGGGTATGACAGTAACGATTGAAAATGGACAGTTAATTGCAAAGATTGCCGAAAAAGGTGCTGAATTGCAGAGCTTGAAAAGTCGTAGTGAAAATCTGGAATTTATTTGGCAAGCAGATCCTGAATATTGGGGCAAACATGCGCCAATTCTTTTCCCGATTGTCGGCGCATTAAAAGAGGGACGCTATACGTATGAAGGCCAGGAATACCAGCTGTCTCGCCATGGATTTGCCCGGGATATGGAATTTACTGTGACTCATCAGACAGAAGACTCTGTGACAATGCTCCTAGTTGCTGATGATGCGACTCGAGCTGTTTATCCTTTTGAATTCGAGCTTTCTGTTCATTATGAATTGGCAGGAGAAGGCTTGCAAGTGCGTTATGAAGTCAATAATCCCAGTCAAAGGGAAATGCTATTTTCCATTGGGGGTCACCCGGCGTTTAATGTGCCCTTAAGTCCCGAATTAAGCTTTGAAGATTATTACTTAACTTTTTCGCCAATGAAATCTCGGATTGAGTTGCCTTTAGCTGGGGATTTAATCAATATAAGTCAGCGAACTCTAGGAGCGACCAATACCAACTTGCGCTTAACCCACGATCAATTTTCAAAAGATGCTTTGATTTATGAAACAAAAGGACTCACGAGTATCACCATCGCCAGTGAGAAATCTCCTCACAGCGTTTCAGTTGCTTTTAACAATATGCCTTATGTAGGGATTTGGACGCCTTATCCTAAAGAAGCACCTTTTCTTTGCATCGAACCATGGGCTGGGGTGGCAGATACTGTGGATGCTACCGGGGAATTATCCGAAAAACTAGGTATTCAACGTCTAGCTCCTGGGAAAAAATATCAAACGAAATATGCGATTATTGTCAAATAATCACATTATACTAGCCAAAAAAAGCTACTCTCAGCTTTCCTGTGAAAAACTGAGAGTAGCTCTTATTTTTGGTATTGATTGGGTATGATTGCTATTTTCTATTTTCTATTTTTGATTCAAACCAAAGGGGACGCGATTTTCTGTCCCTTGTTTAATACGTTGGATATTTTCCCGATGACGGATAAAGATAAAAATCGTTACCCCCGTGGCAATCAAAGTCAACAGCCAGTTGTGCTCAGGTAAAATCAGTGGCCAAATAAAGGGTAAAACCACAGTGGATACAGTCACTAAGACGGCGGCAATCATACTGGATAAGGAAACCATACTGGTGATAAAAAGACAGATTAAAAAGAGGACTACGGAATACAAAAAGAATAAAGGGCTAAAGGCTAATAACATCCCGGCACTAGTCGCCACGGCTTTTCCGCCTTTAAAACCGGCAAAAACAGGAAAAGTGTGACCCAATATGGCAAAGACCCCAAACCATAGTGGGTTGATATTATCTAAGTGAAATAGGCTAGGGAGTAAGGTTGCCAAAGTACCTTTTAAAATATCCATGGCAAGGACAATGATGCCGGCAGGTTTACCGAGGACGCGGAATGTATTGGTAGTACCGGAGTTGCCACTGCCGAACTCGCGAATATCTTTGTGGTAAAATAGCTTGCCAATCCAAACACCGGAAGGAATTGAGCCGAGCAAGTAGGCGACAGCTAATAAAATAACGATTTTCATATAAAACCTCTTTTCTGAACTAGAGCAATTTTAGCATGAAACCAGATAAGGGACAATACAACTTCAGGTTTTCTCTTTTTTTCCGGGGGAATATGAAGTATTATAATATGTGGCCTTTTGGCGCAGACCAGAAAAAGGAGAGTTTGCTTTGGCGAAATCAACGAATAAAAATGAATACAACGACGCCTCGATTCAAGTCTTAGAAGGATTAGAGGCAGTACGCAAACGTCCCGGGATGTACATAGGTTCCACGGATAGTCGGGGCTTACACCACTTAGTTTATGAGATTGTAGATAATGCGGTAGATGAAGCATTGTCCGGTTTTGGCAATCATATTGAAGTTATTTTGAATAAAGACAACAGCGTTACTGTAGTGGACAGTGGCCGGGGGATGCCAGTGGGGATGCACGCTTCAGGGATTCCTACTGTGGAAGTGATTTTTACGGTGCTTCACGCCGGTGGAAAATTCGGTCAAGGAGGCTACAAGACTTCCGGTGGACTTCACGGTGTAGGGGCCAGTGTAGTAAATGCGTTGTCTAAATGGTTAACGGTAAATATCGTTCGTGACGGTGTGGAATACGAAGAACGCTTTGTTGACGGCGGCAAGCCTCAAGGAACATTGAAGAAAATCGGCAAAACCAAACGGGCCAATGGGACTAAAGTTACTTTTTTGCCTGATGATACGATTTTTACTACTTTGAATTTTTCCTATGATATTTTGGCGGAACGCTTGCGGGAATCGGCTTTCTTATTGCGAGGAGTGAAAATCACTTTAACTGACTTGCGGGAAGCAGAAGAAAAAACCGAAGTCTTTCATTATGAAGAAGGCATTAAGGAATTTGTAGATTACTTAAATGAAGAAAAAGATACATTGACACCGGTGATGTATTTCAGCGGGGAAAAAGAGGGCATCGAAGTCGAAATCGCCTTTCAGTACAATGATGGCTATTCCGAAAATATCCTGTCTTTTGTTAACAATGTGCGGACCAAAGACGGCGGTACCCATGAAGCTGGCTTAAAAGCTTCCATGACCAAAGCCTTTAATGAATATGCCCGCAAAGTTAACCTTTTAAAAGAAAAAGACCGCAATTTAGAAGGTTCCGATTTTCGTGAAGGGTTAGCGGCGGTGCTTTCTGTGCGCATCCCGGAAAATCTTTTGCAATTTGAAGGACAAACAAAAGGAAAACTAGGAACCCCCATCGCCCGGAATGCTGTGGATAGCGTTTTAGGCGAACAATTGGGCTTTTATCTTCAAGAAAACAGCGAAATGAGCCAAATGTTGGTCAGAAAAGCCGTGAAAGCCAGAGAAGCTAGAGAAGCTGCTCGCAAAGCTCGGGAAGAAAGCCGCAACGGGAAGAAACGGAAAAAAGGAGAATCCTTATTATCCGGTAAACTAACTCCCGCTCAATCGCGAAACCCTAAGAAAAACGAACTGTTTCTGGTGGAAGGAGATTCCGCCGGAGGGAGTGCCAAACAAGGGCGGGACCGGAAATTTCAAGCGATTTTGCCATTGCGGGGAAAAGTAATCAATACCGAAAAAGCCAAGATGCAAGATATTTTGAAAAATGAAGAAATCAATACCATGATTTATACCATTGGCGCTGGCGTTGGGCCAGAATTTGCCATTGAAGACGCCAACTACGATAAAGTCATCATCATGACCGATGCGGATACCGATGGCGCTCATATTCAAGTTTTGTTGTTGACTTTCTTTTATCGCTATATGAAACCATTGATTGAAGCCGGTCGCGTGTATATCGCATTGCCGCCACTGTATAAGGTGTCTAAAGGCACTGGCAAAAAATCGGTATTGGAATATGCTTGGACGGATGAAGAATTGCAAAGTGTGATTCAAAAAGTTGGCAAAGGCTATATGCTCCAACGCTACAAAGGTCTTGGGGAAATGAATGCCGAACAGCTGTGGGAGACCACCATGGATCCTGAAACCCGGACATTGGTGCGGGTTCGAATCGATGATGCAGCCCAAGCAGAACGTCGGGTGACCACGTTAATGGGGGATAAAGTAGAACCAAGACGAAAATGGATTGAATCCCATGTGCAGTTCACCTTAGAAGAAGACGGTAGTATTTTAGAGAAAAAAGAAGAAACTACTTTTACACCAGAGCCAGAAAATACGGCTACACCAGAAACAGAAATCAGCTTGTTTGATTTGGATTAGGCCTAGATTTTTGCCTAGAATGGAGGAGCTTTTTTGGAACACAATCACAGCATTCAGGAGCTAACCCTAGAAGAAGTTATGGGAGATCGCTTCGGTCGCTATTCAAAATATATTATTCAAGAACGGGCATTACCGGATATTCGTGACGGCTTAAAACCGGTTCAACGACGCATTTTATTTGCCATGAACAAAGACGGTAATACTTTTGACAAGGCCTTTCGTAAATCGGCGAAATCCGTGGGGAACATCATGGGGAATTACCATCCCCATGGGGACAGCAGTATTTACGAAGCCATGGTGCGCATGAGCCAAGATTGGAAATTGCGGGAAGTCTTAATTGAAATGCACGGCAATAACGGGAGTATGGATGGTGATCCCCCTGCTGCCATGCGGTACACAGAAGCCCGTCTGTCCAAGGTCAGTGAAGAACTTTTAGCAGACATTGAAAAAGAAACCGTGGATTTAGTTTGGAACTTTGATGATACAGAAAAAGAACCCACTGTCTTGCCTGCGCGTTACCCAAATCTTTTAGTCAATGGGTCCACAGGGATTTCTGCCGGTTATGCCACAGAAATTCCCACTCATAATTTAGCCGAAGTCATTGATGGTACGATTTATTTGATTGATCATCCTAAGGCTACCTTGGAGAAAATCATGGAATTCATCCCGGGACCGGATTTTCCCACGGGGGGAATTTTACAAGGGGCCGCTGAGATTAAGAAAGCTTACGAGACTGGTCGAGGCAAAGTGATTTTGCGTTCGGTCACTGATATTGAAACCTTAAAAGGTGGCAAAGAGCAAATCGTCATCACAGAAATTCCTTATGAAGTCAACAAAGCTACCTTAGTCAAGAAAATGGATGAAGTGCGCTTAAACAAAAAGATTGACGGGATTGCCGAAGTTCGGGATGAATCCGATCGGACGGGCTTACGCATTGTAGTGGAATTGAAAAAAGAAGCCAATGCAGAAGGTATTTTAAATTATTTATTTAAAAATACAGAGTTACAAATTAATTACAACTTTAATATGGTGGCCATTGATGAAATGCGTCCTCAACAAGTGGGGCTTTTGCGAATTTTAAACAGTTATATTGCCCACCGAAAAGAGGTAATCACCCGGCGTAGTCACTTTGAATTGAAAAAAGCCCAAAAGCGACAACATATCGTAGAAGGCTTGATTAAAGCTTTGTCGATTTTAGATGAAGTGATTGCCACTATTCGCGGGAGTAAAGACAAACGAGATGCGAAAAACAATTTGGTTATGGAACATGGTTTTACCGAAGAACAAGCCGAAGCCATCGTAAACTTACAGTTGTATCGTTTGACCAATACGGACATTACCGCTTTAAGAGCAGAAGCCGAAGAACTGGCTGCTACCATTCGTAGTCTCCATAAGATTTTAGGCGACGAACAAGAACTATTAAAAGTTATCAAGTCCGAGTTGCGCAGTGTGAAAAAACAATACGGCAATCCTCGCTTAACCAAAATTGAAGCAGAGATTTCAGAAATTAAGATTGAAACAGAAGTCTTAATTCCGGCTGAAGAAGTAGTGGTGTCAGTAACCCATGAAGGTTACTTGAAACGCAGCAGTCTTAGAAGTTACCAAGCTTCCAAACCAGAGGAGTTGGGGATGAAAGATGGCGACTTTGTGCTTTACACCGGTCAGGTCAACACCTTAGATCACTTGTTACTGGTCACCAATAAAGGCAATGTGATCTATCGGCCCATTCATGAACTCCCTGACTTAAAATGGAAAGAAATCGGCGAACACATCAGCCAAACCATGTTAAGTCTTGCCATAGATGAGTCAATTTTGGCAGTCTTCCCTTATAAAGAGTTAGACCCGAATAAACAGTTTGTCTTGATTTCTAAAAATGGTCAAATCAAACAAACAGCCATGACTGAGTTTGAACCGTGGCGGACCTATAAGAGTCGTCCATTGACCATGATGAAATTAAAAGAAGCTGAAGATGAATTAGTGGCAGTCTATTTAGTGGCTGCTGATGAACCATTGGATGTTTTTCTAGTCAGCCATCGTGGCTTTGGACTGCGCTATGCTTTAAATGAAGTCCCTGTGGTAGGGCCAAAAGCAGCCGGCGTAAAAGCCATGAACTTAAAAGACGACGACTATGTGGTTAATGGTCTTTTAGTCTTGTCTGAAGGGGATACACCGGTAGTAATTGTCACTCAGCGTGGCGCCGTTAAACGAATGCTTGCCCAAGAGCTAAATGCCCTAGGTCGAGCAAAACGAGGTTTGATGGTCTTGCGAGAGTTGAAGAAAAATCCTCACCGAATCCTTTATATGGGGTCAGGAGAAGACAAAACCCTTCTTTTACAAAACCAAAAAGGCCAATTAAAAGAAGTTGTTACCAACCAAGTGCCAATTGGAGAGCGTACTTCTAATGGCTCCTTTGTTTTAGACGAAAAAGAAGGGGGCAGTGTGATTAACGTCCATGAATTAGTGAACCCTGCCTTGCCGAAAGAAGATTCTGTTATATAAATTTATTGGAAATGGCCACCTGTATTGATACAGATGGCCATTTTTTGTATGCTTGTGAAAAGTCTTTCGATAACAGGGATGCCTAAAAAATAAAGAAATCACAAGTGGATATCCTTGATTTAAAGCCCTTTTAACAAGAATATTTTAATGTTTCGTGTTTTTTCGAACAAGTTTAAAGAAAATGCTTGCATTGGGATTGAGATGTGTTATACTAATCCCGTAAAGCTGTTACATATCTTGGAGCAGCAAAACTAAGGAGGTTTCATTCAATGGCAACTGCGACAAATATTGAAGAAATGAATAAAACTGCATGGGCTGGTTTTAACGGTCGTCTTTGGAAAGAAGGCATCGACACTCGTGATTTTATCCAAACAAACTACACTCCATACGAAGGTAGCGCTGATTTCTTAGCTGAACCAACAGAAGCTACTAACGAACTTTGGGGCAAATTGCAACAACTACAAAAACAAGAACGGGAAAATGGCGGCGTCTTAGACATGGAAGCTGACGTTGTTTCTTCCGCAAACGCTTATGGCGCTGGCTACATCGACGAAAACTCAAAAGACAAAGAAGCCGTTGTTGGTTTGCAAACCGACAAACCTTTGAAACGTGCATTTATGCCTTATGGTGGGATTCGCATGGCTGAAGAAGCATTAGAAAGCTATGGCTACACACCAAACCCTAAATACACTGAAATTTTCAATGACTACCACAAAACACATAACCAAGGTGTATTCGACGTTTACACTCCTGAAATTCGGGCAGCTCGTCGTAACAAAATCATCACTGGTCTTCCTGATACTTACGGCCGTGGCCGGATCGTCGGCGACTACCGTCGGGTTGCATTGTACGGAATTGACTACTTGATGGCTGAAAAATTAAAAGACCACACAAACTGTGGCCATGGTCAATTCACTGAAGAAGATATCCGTCTTCGTGAAGAAATCAACGACCAATACAAGGCATTAAAACGCATGAAAGAAATGGCAGCAGCTTATGGTTATGATATTTCTAAACCAGCTACTAACGCAAAAGAAGCCGTTCAATGGACTTACTTTGGTTACCTTGCTGCAATTAAAGAACAAAACGGTGCTGCAATGTCTATCGGCCGTATTTCTACATTCTTGGATATCTACATCCAACGTGACTTGAAAAACGGTACATTGACTGAAGATCAAGCACAAGAATTAATCGACCACTTAGTAATGAAATTACGTATGGTTAAATTTGCTCGTATCCCTAGCTACAACGAATTGTTCTCAGGCGACCCAGTTTGGGCAACATTGTCTATCGCTGGTATGGGTATGGACGGCCGTACTTTGGTAACGAAGAATGACTTCCGTTTCTTGCGTACATTGCAAAACATGGGACCTTCTCCAGAACCAAACTTGACAGTCTTGTATTCTTCTCGTTTGCCACAAGCATTCAAAGACTACGCTGCAAAAATCTCTATCGAAACTTCTTCTATCCAATACGAAAACGACGATGTTATGCGTCCAGTATGGAAAGACGACTATGCAATCTGCTGCTGTGTTTCTGCAACTGAAACTGGTAAAGAAATGCAATTCTTCGGCGCTCGTGCGAACTTGGCAAAAGCTTTGTTATACGCAATCAACGGCGGTGTAGATGAAAAGAGCAAAACACAAGTTGGACCTAAATACCGTGGTATCGAAGGCGACGGCGTTCTAGATTTCGACGAAGTAATGGAAAAATATGACGACATGATGGAATGGTTAGCAGGTATGTATGTAAATACTTTAAACTGCATCCACTACATGCATGACAAATATTTCTACGAAGCAGCTGAACTTGCTTTGATGGATACAAACTTGAAACGTACTTTCGCAACTGGTATTGCAGGATTCTCCCACGTAGTTGACTCATTGTCTGCTATTAAATATGCAAAAGTTACACCAATTCGTGACGAAGATGGTTTGGCTATCGACTACAAGATCGAAGGCGACTTCCCTAAATATGGTAACGATGATGATCGTGCCGATGACTTGGCTGTTTGGTTGTTACAAACATTCATGGAAAAATTGGAACACTACCACACTTACCGTAACTCTGAACCAACAACTTCAATCTTAACCATCACTTCTAACGTGGTTTATGGTAAAGCTACTGGGGCTCTTCCTGATGGTCGGGCTGCTGGCGAACCTTTGGCACCAGGTGCGAACCCATCCTACGGCGCTGAAACTCACGGATTGTTGGCTTCATTGAACTCATTGACTAAATTGCCTTACGAATTGGCTTTGGATGGTATTTCAAACACTCAAAGTATCAACCCTGAAGCATTAGGTCATGACGAAGACGAACAAATCGACTCCTTGACTCACGTCTTGGATGGTTACTTCAACCAAGGTGCTCACCACTTGAACGTGAACGTCTTCAACAAAGAAAAATTGTTGGATGCAATGGAACACCCAGAAAAAGAAGAATATGCAAACTTCACAATCCGGGTTTCTGGATATGCAGTTAAATTCATCGACCTTACTCGTGAACAACAAATGGACGTAATTAGCCGGACATTCCACGATCACATGTAAGAATTAGCAAAATAGGTAATACAGGGCGGATGGACGGTGTTCATCCGCCTTTTGCTTCTTATTCGTGGGATTTTTCCGACAATAAGAAGGAAACAAGAAAGGAAGATTGACCAATGTCAGAAAACGAAGTATACGGCATTGTCCACTCTACAGAAAGCTTTGGCTCAGTAGATGGACCTGGAGTTCGTTTTATCGTCTTTATGCAAGGCTGCCGCATGCGCTGCCAATTTTGCCACAATCCTGATACATGGATGTTGCAAAACCCTAAAGCACGAAAACGGACTGCTGAGGACGTTTTAGAAGAAGCTTTGCATTATCGTAGCTATTGGGGACAAAAAGGGGGCATCACCGTCAGCGGTGGGGAACCTTTGTTGCAAATTGACTTTTTGATTGATCTTTTCAAAAAGGCCAAAGCCATGGGAATCAATACGACTATTGATACTTGTGGAGAACCCTTTACAAGAGAAGAACCTTTTTTCAGCAAATTCAATGAATTGATGGAATACACGGATCTTTTGTTGTTTGATATTAAGCAAATCGACGCGGAAGCTCATAAACAGTTGACTCGTCGTTCAAATAAACCAATTTTAGAAATGGCCCAATACCTTTCTGAAATCAATAAGCCAGTTTGGATTCGTCACGTCTTAGTTCCTGAACGCAGTGACTATGATGAATACTTGATTCGCTTGGATACCTTTATTAAAGGGTTAAACAATGTGGACAAAGTGGAAATTCTACCTTACCACACCATGGGACGTTACAAATGGGAAGAGTTAAACTTAACCTATCCATTAAAAGGCATTAAACCACCAACGGAAGATCGGGTGGAAAACGCGAAACAATTGTTGCACACCAGCGACTATACTGGTTATTTGACCCGGCAATAAATGCTTCGGGGAACAGGAAAGAAGTGATTTCTTTCCTGCTTTTTGTTATGATAAGAAAGAATAAATTAAAGGAGCGAATCAAGATATGTCAAAAGTTTTAGTTTTCGGGCATCAAAATCCCGATACCGATGCCATTGGAGCAGCCATTGCCTTTGCGAACTTGCAACAAGCGCTAGAAGTGGAGGCCGAAGCGGTAGCTCTAGGAACCCCTTCAGAAGAAACTCAGTTTGCTTTGGATCATTTTGGCCTAAAAGCACCACGAGTGATTGAAAGTGTGAAACCAGAAACCGATGCGGTGATGTTGGTGGATCACAATGAATTCCAACAAAGTGTGGCTGATATTGCAGAGGTAAATATCTTAGCCGTGGTGGATCATCATCGGATTGCTAATTTTGAAACCGCAAATCCTTTGTTTTACCGGGCGGAACCTGTGGGGTGCACCAGCACGATTATTTACAAAATGTACCAAGAATACGATGTTGAGATTCCTGAAGCAATCGCTGGAATCATGTTGTCAGCGATTATTTCTGATACACTATTGTTTAAATCCCCAACTTGTACTCCAGAAGATGTGAAGGCTGCAAAAAAATTAGCACAAATCGCCAAAACCGACTTGGAAAGCTATGGCTTGGAAATGTTGAAAGCTGGTACCAACTTAGGCGATAAGTCAGCTATGGAACTTTTAGACTTAGATGCGAAAAGCTTCCCTATGGCAGACAAAACAGTCCGGATTGCCCAAGTGAATACAGTGGATCTAGCAGATGTCTTTAACCGTCAAAGCGAATTAGAAGCAGCCATGGTGGCAGAAAACGCTGCAAAAGGTTATGATTTGTTCTTGTTGATTGCCACTGATATTTTGGATAGTAATTCTGAATTATTGGCGATTGGTGCTCCAATTGATGTGGTAGAAACCGCATTTGCCACAAGTTTGACCAACAATCGAGCTTTCTTACCAGGAGTGGTATCTCGTAAAAAACAAGTGGTGCCTCAATTAACGGTAGCATTTGAAGGGTAAATAATTAAGCTTGGGATTAAACTGTTTGATTGAAAGAAATCAAAATAGGAAATCCCGAGCTTTTTTTGAGGTGAGACATGAGATTATATTGCGAAGACAAACAATCTTTATACGATTTACAAACTAAAGCGGCTTTTGCACCTTTAATGAATTTTTTACTAAGGAATCCTAATTGCACGCTGCGTCAGTTAACCGCTGAATTTCCTGAAAAGAGTTTTATAAAATACTTGGAATCTTGTATCCAAGTGGGGTGGATTAAGCGAGAAAATCGCCGGTACAGTATTGCATTGCCCATCTATGGGCTAAAAGAGTACCAAGAAGGCTCTCAAAGTTTGGCAATTACTCAGCTGAGAACAGAGCTAATGGCGTTAGCTCCGGCAGAACTAGCAACAGTTTGCCAAAATGTGATGAGTGCACAACCTGAGAGGGCCTATTTTGTAAATGGGGACTTTCCTTTAGGGACACTTCATCACGGGGGGCTCCCTTGCGAATTACAGGTCTTTAGTATCTCTACTCAGGAAACCAGCCAGGATCTAGCTGGCTTTTTTGAAGCCAATCGTCATTTAGCAGAACCTGTCGTTTACCAAAAATTGCGAGAGCTAATTGGGGATGTGGATGAAGAATATTATTTTCAACAAGTGCAATGGATTTTAAGTCGAGTGATAAAAGAGCGCCCTCAAAAAGCGAGTATTTTTCTCGAAAGCTTAAAGTTAACAGGAGTGTTAGCTGAAGAAAAATTACAAGTTCCTTACTTAAGGAGAATCACAGAAAAAACATCATTAATTGATAAAATTACAGGGTTGAATTATTGGGAACTGACCATTCTATTAGGAAGTTTAGTTGAAAAAGAAGAAAAAGGCTTATTCCAATGGTTTTATAAAGAAAAATGAAACTGTGAAATGAAATAGAAAATAATTAGAAAATAATAAATGTTATGATTGTGTTAGCTTATGTGACGTGGTACACTTTTGATAGAAAGTCAAAAGGAGGACGTCAAAGTGGAAAATTATCAGGATTTGACTGTAGCAAAGAAGCCGAAAGTAGCAGGAGAGGTTGTCACTTTTATTTCTATGGTGGAAGTCGAAAAGGCGCGTAAAGAATTACAGTTGAGCCAAATTGACGAGAGTCATTTCTCCGATGCTGAGATTATTTTAGCCATTCAAAAACAAAAGGAAGTTTCTGCTTCTACCATCGTGCCGGTTATTTTAGATTGGTTAGTAGACTCTAATTTCATCGTTGCTCCGTCACAGGCCGCAGCATACATGAGTAAAGAAGAAAAATATGCCGGTAATGGGCTGCACTTCAAAACCATCGGGGAGTTGGATTTTGACGGCAATGGGAATTACTACTTGGTGGTTGCTTCAAGCTTGAAAAAGAAAGTGGAAGGCATCTACAAAGTCTATACAAATGGTGAAGTTCACGAGCTTGTGGTGGAATAAGCCGTAATAAAAATGAATTGATTCTACTGGTGGTAGATTGTCCCTACAGCAAAGGCATTAAAAGCTGTCAGAAACAATTTGTCGTTAGTAGAATCATTTTTATTAAAAGAGAGTAATGTAAAATGCTGGGCTAATCGATTTTCGTTGTTGGAAAAGTATGAGATAAGTATGCGTAGGAAGATATAAAATCACTAAAAAATCCCTTTAAACCAACAGGTGTAAAGGGATTTTTTAGTATGGTTAAAAGTTTTGCTTCATTTTGTAAGAGTATCTTTTTTTTCCTTGGCAAGGGCATCTTTTTTTAATGACCAGTAGAAGAAAAAGCTGATTAGACAAATATTTGCAACTCCAGCTAGTAACGTACCGAAGTTTGGCAAAATGAACTCACTGCTAAAAACACTATAAAGCACGCTGGCCAGATAAAAAAGAATATCCAGTAACATAAAAAAAGCAATGAAGTGGCTTTTAGGGTTGGAGATGAAACTAATCAAGTAAAACATCATTCCCACAATGGCGATTAAAATTTGAATCCCGGTACCGAGAATATAGGAAAAAGATTGAGTGTCAAAAACGAGAATAAAGGTCCGCATAAATAAGAAGAGATAGCCAATAAAGGTAAAAAGCGAGGCTTCCCGAAATTCCACCCAACGATTAATTCTAACAAAACGGGTAATTAAGCCACTAAAGACCACCATCATAATGATGAAGAGATGGTAAAAGAATGCAGAAACCGGTCCTCCATTGGCAAAGTCTGTATGCAGTGGCAAAGGTGTGGCATAAAAAACATTCTTTTGATCAAGAAATAATAAACAGAGGAGAAAAAATAAAACAGCGATAGAGGCACTGAAGATTGCTAAATGCCCGGATTTGCGATTGGTAAATAACGGTTGATCCATTCCAAAACTCCTATTCATTTGATTAATATATAAAAATAATAACAAAATAATAAGTAAAAGTCGACATAATCTCATTAAAAAAGAGCATTATTCGGAAAAAAGACGAGTTAACAGAATTTTTAGAAAACAATTTTTGCTGAAAAAGCCGAGTTTTCGCAATGAATCACGCTTTTTCTGGCGTTTCAGCTTTTGCTTTTTTATTGGGAAAAGATGAAAAAAAGCAATTTTCCATAAATAAGCAGAAGAAAGTGGAAGCGTAAGGTGGTTTTTTCAAAGATAGAACAAGGACAAAAATTTTCTTTTTATTATGCAACACGGGAGAATTGGCAGATTATCATAATCAAATTCTTAGTTTTGAAAAAAAGCTGGAAAATACGATTGATCCCTTAAAAGCCTAGTCAAATGTTATTTTCTTATAAAACAAGTGATATTTTATTTATTTTCTCATTTTTTATGATGGGTTTTAAAAGAACAAGCATTATGAATATTTTTTTGTAGATTACTGAAAAAATCAAGTACAAACATAATGTAAGCGTGACGAAAAACAAAATAAAGTCAGACGGTATTTTTAAATACAAAAAAATATCCCTCAAATCGTCTTTTTTTGTAATTTTAGGCTTTGAAATTATTAAGGTTGTGTTATTATAATATTAGAAAATATAAGTTCGAAAAGAGCCTAGTTATGAAAAAGATTGCTTTTGTTTTCTGGGAATTTGGAAAGAATAGTGAAAGGAAAGGAAAATGGTATGGTTGAAGAGGTAGTAGCAGAATTAAAAGCCGCTGAAACCCGGTTTCTTACTGGGGAAAATTTCTATGCCCAACATTTCTTAGGGGCTCACCAACTTGAAAACGGTACTTATGTCTTTCGCGTATGGGCACCGAATGCTCAGCAAGTTTGGTTAGTAGGAGACTTTAACGATTGGGAAGATAATTTACCCATGGCTTTATCAAAGGAATCGGGAATTTGGGAAATAGAGACAAAACAGCCAAAAGAAGGGGATTTGTACAAGTTTAAAGTGCGGCAACAAGACGGCCGGGAGCTCTTTAAGATTGATCCTTTCGCGATTTATTTTGAAAAACGTCCTGGTGATGCGGCGGTAGTCTATACAATTCCTAATAAAAAATGGCGAGATGGCTTGTGGCAAGGACGAAAAAAACGTTCCAATCAGTTTAAGCGCCCAATGAATATTTATGAAGTCCATGCTAGTTCATGGAAACATCATGGTGATGGCACACCTTATACCTTTAAAGAGTTAACAAAAGAACTGGTGCCTTACTTAAAAGAGATGAACTACACCCATGTAGAATTCATGCCTTTAATGGAGCACCCTCTAGGTCGCAGTTGGGGGTATCAGTTAATTGGTTATTTTGCATTGAGTTCTTATTATGGCACGCCAGAAGAATTTCAAGAGTTTGTGGAAGCGTGTCATTTGAATAATATCGGTGTCTTTGTGGATTGGGTACCAGGGCATTTTTGCATTAATGACGACACCTTGCCTTATTACGATGGTACGCCAACTTTTGAATATGCTGATCCAGATCGGGCCCGCAATATTCGTTGGGGCTCCATGAACTTTGATTTGGGCAAGCCCGAAGTTCAAAGCTTTTTGATTTCTAGCGCCATGTTTTGGATTGAGATGTATCACTTGGACGGAATCAGAGTCGATGCGGTTTCGAGTATGTTGTATCGGGATTATGATGATGGCCCTTGGACGCCAAATCATGAAGGGGGCAACCGTAATTTCGAAGGCTATTACTTCTTACAAAAGCTAAATGCGGTGATTAAACTGGCTCATCCTGATGTAGTCATGGTAGCAGAGGAAAGTTCTTCAGAAACCAAGATTACCGGCATGATTGAAACCGGCTCATTAGGCTTTGATTACAAGTGGAACATGGGCTGGATGAATGATGTCTTGCGCTTTTTTGAAATGGACCCACTGTACCGGCAACATCATTTCAACCTATTAACTTTTTCTTTCATGTATATGATGGATGAAAACTATATCTTGCCACTATCCCATGATGAAGTGGTTCATGGGAAGAAGAGCTTGATGCACAAAATGTGGGGGGATCGGTACAAACAATTTTCTCAACTGCGGACATTGTTTACCTATCTCATGTGCCATCCCGGCAAAAAACTGACGTTTATGGGAAGCGAATGGGGCCAGTTTTTGGAATGGAAATATGATGAAGGACTGGAATGGGTGGATTTAGACGATGACATGAATTTCAAAATGCAGCACTTCACCCAAACCATTAATGAATTGTATCGCACTGAAAAAGCCTTATGGGAACTAGAAGGCTCTTGGGATACGATAAAAATTATTGATGCAGACAATACGGACGACAGTATCTTGAGCTTTATTCGCCAAGGAAAGACCAAAAAAGATTTCTTAATCGTCGTGATGAACTTGGCTCCAGTGGAACGGCAAAACTTTGCCATTGGAGTGCCTTACAAAGGAACGTATACCGAGGTTTTAAATACCGAAATGGCGGAATTTGGCGGTACTTGGACCAAACACAATCAAGACTGTGAAAGCCTACCTATTGCCTTTAAAGAGTTTGAACAGCAAATTCAAACCATTGTGCCAGCACTGGGTACCTTAATCATTCGTCCTGATCAAATTAATACACGGAAATCCAAAAAAGTTTCAAAGTGAAAGGGGGATAAGGTGAGATTTTTTCACCGTACAAATGAAAACTGAAATGTTAGCCATGATCCTAGCGGGAGGACAAGGAACCCGTCTAGGAAAACTCACCAAAAACATCGCCAAACCGGCAGTACCCTTTGGTGGTCGTTACCGCATTATTGATTTTACTTTAAGTAACTGTGCCAACTCAGGCATTCACAATGTAGGGGTTGTGACTCAGTACCAGCCATTAATTTTAAACAGCCATATCGGCAATGGAGCTAGCTGGGGGTTAGACGGTATTAATTCTGGTGCGACGATTCTACAACCTTATTCCAGCTCAGAAGGCAGTAAGTGGTTTGAAGGCACTGCCCATGCCATTTATCAAAACATCGATTATATCGACCAAATGGACCCTCAATATGTTTTGATTTTATCCGGGGACCACATTTACAAAATGGACTATGAAGAAATGTTGGAAAAACACAAAGAAAACAACGCTTCTCTTTCTGTAGCAGTGATTGAAGTACCACTGGATGAAGCCTCTCGTTTTGGGATTATGAATACCGATGATCACGATCGAATTATCGAGTTTGAAGAAAAACCAGAACAGCCTAAAAACAACTTGGCTTCCATGGGGATTTACATCTTTAACTGGGGGCGTTTGCGGAATGTTTTGGTGAACAGCTACACCAAAGATGGCCAGATGATTGATTTTGGGAAACACGTGATTCCTTCTTATTTAGATAGTGGTGAAAATGTCTATGCCTATCGTTTCCAAGGGTATTGGAAAGACGTGGGGACCATTGATTCTTTATGGGAAGCGAATATGGAATTTATTGATCCGGAAATGAACTTGGAAATTCGGGATAAATCCTGGCGAGTGTATTCCAAAAATCCGATTTCACCGCCTCATTTCTTAACAGAGACAGGTTCAGTGAAAGACTCCTTAGTTTCTGATGGTTGCTATATTGCAGGTTCCATTGAACATTCGATTTTATCCGAGGATGTGCAAATCAAGACCGGTTCTAAGGTTAGCGACTCTGTCATTATGTCTGGGGCGACTATTGGGAAAAATGTTCAAATTCACCGGGCAATAATCGGGGAAAATGCCATTATTGGCGACAATGCAGTAATCGACGGCAGTGATGAAATCGAAGTTGTCGGCTATTCTGAAGTGATTGGGGTGTCTATTGATGAGAACTAATAAAATGTGTGCCATTATGGGGAATTTGACCCGTTTTAAAGAGCTTTTACCATTGACTGAAAACCGACCCATCGCGACCTTGCCTTTTGACTGCAAGTATCGCTTGATTGACTTTAATCTTTCCAGTATCGTCAATGCCAATATTAATACAGTTTTCATGGTTTTTAACGACGATGAAACCCAATCCGTTTTTGACCATATTGGTGGGGGAAAAGAATGGAATTTAGATGGCGTGCAAAATCGCTTCTTTATTAACGTGTACCAAGATTTATTGAAACAAAAAGCCGAACACAAAGCTTACTACGAAAAAGTCATTGATTACTTGAAAAAATCCAAGTCTGAATACGTAGTCTTTATGGGCAGTAAAATGCTTTGCAATATTGACTTGCGGGCAGTTTTAAAGATTCACCAAATGCAAAAAAACGATATGACGGTGGTGTACAAACGAGTAGGCCGGGATAATATTCACCCTAGCGATATGCTTTTGGAAGTTGCGGAAGATGGGAAAGTGATCAGTACCCATGCCGCCAAAGAGAGCAATCTAAGCGAGAAGAATAACTTGGCCATGGATATTTACATCCTGCAAACCCAAGCGCTAATCGAGGCCTTATCCGTGGGGCAAAATACCAATGCTTCCGTAAACTTGGAAACTTTTATGCGCAATATGGTGGTGAATGTAAATAGCTCTTGCTATGAATACACCGGCTATTTAAGCAATATTTACGATGTGGATTCTTATTACAAAGCCAATATGGATATGTTGGATCCGAAGAAATTCAATTCTTTGTTGTACTCCAATCAAAAAATCTATACGAAGTTGAAAAATGAAGTGCCCACTTACTATTCCGACAGCTCTGATGTGGAAAACAGCCAGTTTGCCTCAGGAAGTATCATTG
>NZ_JBCOJC010000008.1:5027-64829 GCF_040925905.1 Enterococcus sp. 2201sp1_2201st1_C11_2201SCRN_220225 | reverse complement strand
GTCGGGAAGAAGTTATTGCGACGATTAAGAAGATTAAAGACCGAAACAACTTGACTGTGCTTTCTATCACCCATGACATTGACGAGGCTGCCAATGCTAATCGAGTCTTAGTGATGAAAGAAGGACGGTTGATTGATGAAGGAACACCTGAAAAGATTTTTTCTGCGGGACCGAAATTAGTAGAATTAGGTTTAGATTTGCCTTTCCCGGAAAAATTAAAGGCAGCGTTGAAAGAACGGGGCGTAACTGTCCCTGCTGAGTATCTCACTGAAGAAGGGATGGTGGACTGGTTATGGACATCCGTTTTGAACAAGTAGGCTTTACCTATCAGCCCAACTCACCTTTTGAGACGAAGGCTTTATTTGATATCGATCTACAGGTGAAAGAAGGCTCTTATACGGCATTGGTCGGCCATACCGGTAGTGGCAAGTCCACCTTGTTGCAACACTTAAATGCTTTGTTAAAGCCCACAGAGGGAATTGTCAAAATCGGGGAGCGTACCATTACTCCGGAGACAGACAATAAAAATTTAAAGCCGATTCGCAAAAAAGTGGGCATTGTTTTTCAGTTTCCCGAAGCCCAACTTTTTGAAGAAACAGTGGCAAAAGATATCGCCTTTGGTCCCAAAAATTTTAGTGCCACGGACGAAGAAGGGTTGGAGTTAGCTAGTCGCTATTTAAAATTAGTCGGCTTAGATGAAAGTTATTTGGAACGTTCACCTTTTGAATTATCAGGAGGTCAAATGCGCCGAGTCGCCATTGCCGGGGTTTTGGCTATGGAGCCAGAAGTTTTGGTGTTAGACGAACCCACAGCAGGACTGGATCCCCAAGGCCGTAAAGAAATGATGGAAATGTTTTGGCACTTGCATAAAGAAGAAAATATGACCATTGTGTTGGTAACGCATTTAATGGATGATGTGGCAAATTTTGCTGACTATGTTTACGTTTTGGAAAAAGGGCGCATTGTAAAAAGTGGTACTCCCCAAGTTGTTTTTGAGGATATTCACTGGGTGGAAGAAAAGCAAATTGGGGTGCCCACTGCGACAGCTTTTGCAGAAAAACTGGTTCAAAAAGGACTGGCTTTTGATCATTTGCCCCTCACTGCGGCGGAACTCGCCGATCAGTTGATCAGTATGGGAGGGTTGTCCCATGATGAATAAATTGATTTTTGGCCGTTACATTCCCGGTGATTCTGTGATTCATAAACTGGATCCCCGAGCCAAATTAATTGCCAGCTTTTACTTTATCGGGGTGATCTTTATTGCCAACACCTGGCAGAGTTACCTCTTTGCAGGACTGTTTACTTTAGGCTGTGTTTTGTTGTCTAAGATTAGCTTGAGCTTCTTTATTAGAGGCGTCCGGCCATTGATTTGGTTAATCCTCTTTACCGTAGCTTTGCAGATGTTTTTCACCACTGGCGGTAAGGTGTATTGGAGTTGGTGGATTTTTACCTTAAGTGAATTTGGTGTCATGAATGGTCTCTTTATCTTTTGCCGGTTTATTTTGATCATCTTTATGTCCACATTATTGACACTAACCACGGCACCTTTGGAATTATCCGATGCTATTGAATATATTTTACGACCTTTGAAAGTGGTTCATTTTCCCGTTCATGAGATTTCGCTGATGCTTTCCATTGCATTGCGCTTTGTGCCCACATTAATGGATGAAACAGAGAAAATTATGAATGCGCAACGGGCTCGTGGAGTAGATTTTGGCGAAGGAAATCTGATTCAAAAGATGAAAGCTGTGATTCCGTTGTTGATTCCGCTGTTTGTCTCTAGTTTTAATCGAGCGGAAGATTTGGCCACAGCCATGGAAGCACGAGGCTATAATGGTGGGGAAGGCCGCACTAAGTATCGTAAGTTGGACTGGCACTTGCGGGACACGCTGACGGTAGTCGTCTTTGCCTTATTCACAGTGGGCTTGTTACTGTTACGAAAATAAAAATGGAGGGCTGTGACACAGGTCGCAGCCTTTTTGCTAGGTTTAAGAAGAAAGGATACAAAAAATGGTACGTTACAAAGCAATCATCGCCTACGATGGCACAAATTTTAGCGGTTTTCAGCGCCAACCCAATGGCCGTACAGTACAAGAGGAATTGGAAAAACTATTAAGCCGCATGGCAGATGGGCAAGAAGTCATGGTTCACGGCTCTGGTCGCACCGATGCTGGTGTTCATGCTTTAGGCCAAGTGATTCACTTTGATTTTCCTTATGAGCGTCCTTTAGAACGCATGCGTTATGCCTTGGATACTCAATCTCCAGAAGATATTGCCGTCTCTAGTGTGGAAATTGTTTCAGAGGAGTTTCATGCCCGTTATTTAGTGAAAGAGAAGACCTATCAATTTAAAGTGGATATCGGCAAGCCACGCAGTCCTTTTCGTCGCAATTACGCGAGCTACTATCCTTATCCCTTAGATTTGGAACGGATTTGGCAAGCTTTACCGGATTTAGTAGGCACCCATGACTTTACTTCTTTTTGCGCTAGTGGCAGTTCGGTGGTGGACAAAGTGCGGACAATTCATGAAGCGAAGATGGTGGTTAATGAAGCCGGGGATCAGCTGACTTTTACTTTTCGCGGGGATGGTTTTTTGTATAAGATGATTCGGATTTTAGTAGGCACTTTGCTGAAGATTGGCAATGGGCGTTTGGCGGCGGACAGTATTCCCGCTATTATTGCCGCAAAAGATCGCAATCTAGCCGGGCCCACCGCCCATCCAGAAGGACTTTATTTAGCAAAAGTCAGTTATGGCGATGAAAAGGAAATAAAGCTTTAGTATTGGATGCTTAAAAGCTCTTTATGAGGCTTTAAGCCACAATCTAGGGGAAAATATAAAGAAACAACGCATCTTGACTGAGGGGCTACTAAGGCCCCTATCAAGATGCGTTGTTTAGTTTAATTGGTGCTTTTTACGATACTGACGGTCATAAAAGAGAAATAAGCTTAGGCACAGGACAAAGGCAACTGCTCCTGGCTTCAATCCTTGGGGCAAGTAGTTGAAGGTGATGTTGTGTTTGCCACTAGGGACTTTAATGGCCACAAAAGCATCTTGAAAGGCGGTAACTGCTACTTTTTTGCCGTCGATTGTAGCATGCCACCCTTTTTCATAAGGAATGGTAGTCACCAAAAGTTGTTCTTGGTCACTGTCTGTAGTTCCTGTTGCGTTGTGTTTACCCACGTTAAGAGCTACTCCTTTGGTCTGCAAAACATCCATGGCTTTTTGGTAGGCCACGGTGTCTAAAAGCAAGACTTGAGGGTTTTGCAAGCCGATGGACGTAGTGCCGTAGAAGCTAGCAGTAAAAGAAATAGTCGTTTCCTGATCGTAATAACCTAAGTCATAGTACTGACCGGTGATATTAATCTGGCTTTTGCGCTGGGTACCGTTGACGAAAAGAGTCACAGTAGAGCTTTTCAACTGGGCGTAATCTTGGGGGTACAAGCTGAGATAAGCCTGTTGATGAGCTGGAATCGTGACTTGCCAAGTGACGTCTTTTGCTAAGTTGCCTTCTTCTTCTGTGATGGTGGTGTAGATGCCGTTTTGAGTTACCGTGGCATTGCTCGTTTCGGTAATGGCAATGGGCTGGAAGGTAAAGTATTGTTGGTTTAAACCTGCCAAGGCATTTAATAAGTTTGTTTGGCTGGTTAAATTGTCATTTGCCGGTTGCTCTACATCGACAGCCTTAGGATCGGTTAAGAGGCCTAAAGGTAGTGCATTTTCATTTTCATAAGAGGTATAGTTCTTCGTATTGTCATTTTTGGTAAAGCCGTATTTGCTTAAAGGCTCTTTAGTCAAATTGTATTTAATGCCCATTAAGCTATCCATAATTAATGTATTGTTGGCATAGCGAATGTTTAAATTGGTGCCTCGAGAGCGGAAACCTAATTTTTCCAAGTAGCCAGAAGAGTGGCGATTGCGAATGGACGAAAACATACTGATGCCACTGTAGCCGTAATTCAAACCGTCATTGGAAGAAACAGGGTCAAGGTTTTCTAAGCGATAAAAAGTATCGGGATTTGCCTTGGCATTGTCATCTACCAGTTCTTTGATTTCTGGATAAGGCTCGGTGTACAAGCTGCGTGAAGCGTAGTTCCAGTCGTTTAAAATTCCCCGCAACATGCCATTGGTATTGGCTCCCACTTCAATACAAGTCAATAGTAAAACTAAGAACGTAAACTGTTTAATGGTAAAGAAATTCCACTTGCGGAAAGTGAAGAGCATTAAGTAAATTGCGAGAAAGATCAAAGTTAAAATAACAGAAGAAATCTTGATGTAGTTGTAACTTCCCTTAGGTCGCAAACCGTATGCTAAAGCAAAAGTGCCCATTAAAACTAAAAGTAAGCTGGCAAAGGTTTGCCAGTGTTGGTCTTTTAATTGCTCCCAGCCATAGCCTGCCAACATCACCACTAGAAAGGAAAACAAGAAGGCGTAGCGGAATAAAAACATATTAGGCGCGTGCATGCCATGCCAAAAGAGATTTAACGGCACCAGATAAAAACTAGCAATTAAAATGGCGAAGAGACTAGCGTAGAGTACTTTGTGAAGCCAAGGTACTTTCCGACTAATAAAGTAATAAAGACAGAGCGCTAAGGGCAATAATCCAGCGTAAATAAAGGGAATAGAGCCGTATTTGGTAGTATCATATACTGCCACCATGTTTTTCATAATCAAATCTAGCGGCGCCGTTGCTTCGGTTTTTAGCTTAGTGACAGTGGATAAGGTTTCCCCATTTGCCTGTAAATCTAAGACTGCTGGCAAAATCATAATCATAGAAGCGCCTGTGGCCAGTCCAGCGGTAAGAAAATAAGGAAGTAAACTTTTGAGTTGTTTTTTCGGTGCCATTAAAAAGCGAGTGATAAAGTACAGGCCGGAAAATAAAGCGACCATAAAGCCCATGTAAAAACTGGTGATAAACATAAGCAAATAGCTGAAAAACAATAGTTTCGGGCTTTTTTTCGCTAATAAGCGGTCAATGCCCCAAATAATCAATGGCAACCAGACAAAGGCATCTAACCACATGATTAATTCAGAATGAGCGGTAGTAAAGGACATTAAGGCGTAAAAAATTGCTAAAATCACATAGGCCAAATTCGGTAATTTAAAGCTGTGTTTGGCGTAGAGCCAGAAGGTCAATCCAGCGGCACCGATTTTTAATAAAGTCAGAAAATACAAAGCATCTGGCATGTATTGATTAGGAAACAAAATTACAATCGGCGTAAAGACGCCGCCTAAGTAATAGGAAACCAAAGACAAGTAGTTTAGGCCTAAAGACGCATTCCACGTGTAGAAAAAGCCTTGCTTGCCTAGCATCATATTGCGGAAACTGGCGTGAAAATTGGAAAATTGGGAAAAAGCGTCACTAGCTAACACGCTGCGACTACTGCCGGGATAAATACCTAAAGTCAAATAGACCAAGGCCATAATCAGAACTGGCAAGGCAAAACTAGCCAGCAAGTAGCGTTTATTTGCTTTGATAAATTGTTTTTGGGAAATAAACATCAAGTCACCTACTTCTAAATTTCTCTGATAAGTTTACCATATTCTCTAGGGATTGAGAAAAGTCTGCTGGTTTTACTAGCGGATTTATGAAGATGTTAAGAAGGTAAAGCAATTACTGGCTAAGTATGTGGCGTGGCACTTTTGGCGGTCTTGTGGTGGTAGGGCTAGAAGGATTTTGGGATGAGGTGAGTGAGGGCACTATTTTTATCGGCAAGTCCTGCTGGTTTGCGGGATTTGTTGGTTTTCCAAGAATGAAAGGCACAAAAAAACCGCCTGCTAAACAGACGGTTGCAAATTTGTTGTGAATTAAACGCGCTCAACTTTTCCTGATTTCAAAGCACGAGCAGAGACCCAAACTTTCTTAGGTTTCCCGTCGATCATCACGCGTACTTTTTGCAAGTTAGGTTTAACTGTACGTTTTGTAGCGTTCATCGCGTGGGAGCGGTTATTTCCACTTTTTGTTTTGCGTCCTGTAAAGTAGCAAACTTTAGCCATGTGATTCGTTTCCTCCTTTGCCTTGATCTTGGAGCGCAGATTTCGCTCATACCAAAAGAATTTACCACAAATCCAGAAACTTTGCAAGTAGATTTTCGGGGAAACATTGACAAGTGAGGGGAAACCATGTAAATTTGTAACGTTGCAGTCCAATAAGTAAAGGCTAAAGGGACGCTACTTTTAATTCCTGCGGGCCTATGATAGAATATTATAGAAATAATTGGGCGTATTTTGCGTCAAAGGAGGCTTATTCATGGCTGTAAAAATTAAGACTCAATCCGGCACAATCGAAATCACCAATGAAGTGATTGCAACAGTGGTCGGCGGTGCAGCAACCGATGTCTTTGGCATCGTGGGCATGGCCAGTAAAAAACAAATCAAAGACAATATCAACGAAATTTTAAAACGGGAAAATTATTCCAAAGGGGTTGTGGTGCGCCAAGAAGAAAATGGCATCGCAGTGGATGTTTACACCATTGTGAGTTATGGTACCAAAATCTCTGAAGTTTCTCGAAATGTGCAAGAAAAAGTGAAGTACAATTTGGAAACCATGTTGGGAATCACTGCGAATTCTGTTAACGTGTTTGTCCAAGGGGTACGAGTACTGCCTGACTAGGTAGCGGATCTGCTGTCTTTACCGGTGGCGATCGATTTGAAGGAGGATTACAGTGAAAGTAACGAATATTAGTGCCGGCCAGTTTTCTGAAATGGTGCAGGCCGGTGCCAATCGCTTGCAGGCAAATGCCGAATATGTCAACTCTTTAAATGTCTTTCCAGTACCCGATGGCGATACGGGCACGAATATGAACATGTCGATGGAATCCGGAGCAAAAGCTGTAGCGGATTCTCCTGCGGAAACCGTGGGAGCTTTGGCTCAAGTCTTTGCTCGGGGTCTTTTAATGGGCGCTCGAGGCAATTCTGGGGTAATTTTGTCCCAATTAATCCGGGGTTTTTCCAAACAAATTCCTGATGTGGTGGAATTAGGGGCGGAAGATTTGGCCCATGCCCTTACCCACGGGGTGGATACTGCTTATAAAGCGGTAATGAAACCAGTGGAAGGGACGATTTTAACGGTCGCCCGGGTAGCCGCAGAATACGGGGAACGAAAAGCCAAAGAAACCGATGACTGTATCGAAGTCATGGAAGCTGTCGTCAGCGGGGCAAAACGGGCTTTAGCTAAAACACCAGACTTATTACCAGTCTTAAAAGAAGTTGGCGTAGTAGACAGTGGCGGCCAAGGTTTGCTTTATGTCTATGAAGGATTTTTGGCTGCTTTAACCGGCGAATACGAAGCTACTGAAGCCTTCGAACCAACTCCGGCAGCTATGGATGAAATGGTCAACGCAGAACATCACCGTAGCGTTCAAGGACATTTAGCCACAGAAGACATTAAATTTGGTTATTGTACGGAAATCATGGTGAAAATCGGTGAAGGGCCAACGGTGGATGACACCTTTGATTACGAAACTTTCCGGAATTATTTAGACGGAATTGGGGATTCTTTATTAGTGGTCAACGATGATGAAATCATCAAAGTTCACGTCCATACAGAACACCCTGGAGAAGTCATGAACTATGGTCAAAAATTTGGTTCATTGATCAAAGTCAAAGTGGACAATATGCGTCTTCAACATGAAACCATCTTGGAACACGATGAACAAGTGGATACTTTTGTGGAACAATCAAAAGAACGGATTCCCTATGGCGTAGTTGCCATTGCAGCTGGAGCGGGCTTGCAAGAGCTGTTCACTAGCCTTGGAGCTAATTACGTGATCAATGGTGGACAAACCATGAATCCAAGTACAGAGGATATTTTAAAGGCCATTGAAGAAGTTAATGCAGATAAGGTGATCTTATTGCCAAACAATAAAAACATCTTTATGGCAGCGGAACAAGCGGCAGAAGTTGCAAAAATTCCAGTAGCAGTCATTCCAACCCGGACCATTCCTCAAGGGATGACGGCAATGTTGGCCTTTAACGAGCAACAAGACTTAGACGACAACAAAGTTAATATGACCGAAGCGATTGCGGGGGTGGTTTCTGGCTCAGTGACCCATGCCATTCGAGATACTGCCATTGATGGTGTAACCATTACAGAAGGCGACTTTATCGGCATGGTAGACGGCAAAATCATCTACTCTGAAAAAGATCGCTTGCAAACGGCCATTGACACTTTAAAAGCCATGGTCAGTGAAGAGACAGAAATCTTGACCATTATCTTTGGAGACGAAGCAGATGAAAAGGAAGCCCAACAAATCGCCGATGCTCTTCAAGCTACTGACAGCGACTTAGAAATCGAGCTTCACCAAGGAGATCAACCGGTTTATCCTTATCTCTTTGCAGCAGAATAAACAGTAAGTGTAAACTAGTTTGCACTTAGCGAATAGTTGAATTTGGTAGGAGGCTGGGACGCGTTTGTCCTAGCCTCCTCTTTTACAAGGGAGGGTGAGCAGTGAAAGACGTTTCGGTGCAGTATTTAAAAGGTGTGGGAGAAAAGCGAGCCCAAGATTTAGCTGCCTTAGGAATTGAAAATGTGGCGGATTTACTCAGTTACTATCCCTTTCGTTATGAGGACATTCAAGAACGAAAGCTGACAGAAATCAACGACCAAGAAAAAGTTACCATTAAAGGAGTGGTAGTCGCTCCAGCTGTGGTCAATCGCTTTGGGTATAAAAAATCGGTCTTACGCTTTCGCATGATGCAAGATCACGCTGTCTTCAATGTTTCTTTTTTCAATCAACCCTATTTAAAAGATCAAGTGGAACTAGGAGAAGAGCTGGCAGTTTACGGCAAGTGGGATGCAAAGAAAAAAGCCTTAACCGGCATGAAAATTTTGGCAAATGGTCACCAAGGAGACTTTGCGCCAATTTATCACTTGTCCCAAAAAATAAAGCAGAAGACCTTGATTCCTTTGATTCGCCAAGCCTTTCATGATTATGGGGAGCAAATTGAAGAAAACCTGCCTTTGGCTTTGCGAGAGAAATATCGCTTAATGGACAAAGGGGCCGCCATGTACGCCATGCACTTTCCTAAAGATCCTAAAGAACATCATCAAGCGAAACGTCGAGTGGTCTTTGAAGAGTTCTTTTTGTTTCAAATGAAACTCCAAGGGTTAAAACTCAAGGAAAAGTCGGTTTCTCAAGGTTTAGCCATTCAATACGACAATGAACGCTTGAAAGCTTTTATCGCTAGCCTGCCTTTTGACTTAACCAAAGCCCAAAAGAAAGTTACCAATGAAATTTGTCGTGATTTAATGAGCCCAGAACACATGCAGCGTTTGTTGCAAGGGGATGTGGGGAGCGGTAAGACGGTAGTAGCTGCTATCGCTTTATACGCCACTATGACTGCAGGGTTTCAAGGTGCGTTAATGGTACCTACAGAAATCTTAGCCCAGCAGCATATCGAAAGCTTAAATCAGCTTTTTGATCCCTTAGAAGTCACGACTGCTTTATTGACCGGTTCCACACCTATAAAAGAGCGCCGAGTGATTTTAGAAGAATTAGCCAATGGCACCATTGACATCGTGGTAGGGACCCACGCTTTGATTCAAGAAGGCGTAGCGTTTAAAAATCTGGGACTGGTGATTACCGATGAACAACACCGTTTTGGGGTGAATCAGCGAAAAGTATTGCGAGAAAAAGGCTGGCGTCCAGATGTGCTCTTTATGACGGCAACCCCTATTCCTAGAACGTTGGCAATCACCGCTTATGGAGAAATGGATGTGTCCATAATTGATGAATTGCCAGCAGGACGGATTCCCATTGAAACGCGCTGGGTGCGCCCAGGACAGCTAGACAGTGTATTGGATTGGAGTCTTAAGGAATTAGGCCGCAACCATCAAATGTATGTCATCTGTCCTTTAATTGAAGAATCAGAACAGCTCGATGTGAAAAATGCTGTGGAAATTCATGACCACCTAGCGGCTTTTTACGGGGAGCAGTATCAAGTGGGCTTGTTGCACGGACGGATGAAAAATGCCGAAAAAGAAGAGATTATGACGGATTTTAAAGAAGGGAAAACCCAAGTCTTAGTCTCCACTACGGTAATTGAAGTAGGCGTTAACGTGCCCAATGCTACGGTCATGTTGATTATGGATGCGGAACGCTTTGGACTGGCGCAATTGCACCAATTGCGGGGGCGAGTGGGCCGGGGAGCGGAGGCTTCTTATTGTATTTTAGTGGCGGAACCGAAAAATGACATGGGCAAAGAGCGGATGAAAATCATGACTGAGACCAATAATGGCTTTGTTTTAAGTGAAAAAGATTTGGAACTCCGGGGCCCTGGTGAAGTCTTTGGTTTCCGACAATCGGGACTACCTCAGTTTGTGGCAGGAGATTTGGTGGCGGATGCCAATATTTTAGAAGTGGCCCGTGAAGAAGCTAAAGCGTTGTGGCAAATGGAAAACTGGCAAGTCTTACCTAATTATCAAGGACTGGCTAAGGAACTTGCAGATCCCGAGAAGGCTTTCTTTGATTAAGAAACGAGGCGCACTTTACTAGTCCTTTTTCTTACAGGAAGTTCTATGCTATACTTTGTAGAAAATTAATTCTTTTCCAGGAGGATTGGAACAAATGATGAGAATCGCAGTGGATGCTATGGGTGGCGACAATGCCCCTAAAGCCATCATCGAAGGGGTTGTTCTTGCTAAGAAGAAATTTCCCGATATTGAATTTCAACTTTACGGCAAAGAAGCCGAAATCAAAAAATATTTAGACGATGAAAAAAACATCAAAATCATTCACACAGACGAAAAAATCAACAGCGACGACGAGCCGGTGAAAGCCATTCGTCGTAAAAAGCAAGCTTCCATGGTCTTAGCAGCCCAAGCGGTGAAAGACGGGGAGGCAGATGCAATTTTTTCAGCGGGGAATACGGGGGCCTTACTTGCTGCCGGACTCTTTATTGTGGGGCGGATTAAAGGGGTGGAACGTCCCGGCTTGATGTCCACATTGCCGGTTATGGGTAAAAACCAAGGTTTTGATATGCTAGATTTGGGTGCCAATGCCGACAATAAAGCAGAACATTTGGTGCAATACGGGATTTTAGGTTCTTTTTATGCTAAAAATGTCCGCAATATCCAAAATCCGAAAGTGGGCTTATTGAACAATGGCACGGAAGAAACCAAAGGCAGTGAGTTGACGAAAAAAGCGTTTCAGCTGTTAAGCGAAGAGCCAAGCATTAACTTTATTGGCAATGTGGAAGCCCGAGAATTATTAAATGGCGCAGCTGACGTGGTGGTGACCGATGGCTTTACCGGGAACGCTGTTTTAAAATCCATTGAAGGCACGGCTTTAAATCTTATGGCCTTGTTAAAAGATGCCATTAAAGAATCGGGCACCAAAGGCAAGCTAGGGGCTTTCTTTATGAAAGATAGTCTCTATGCCTTAAAGGATGCCTTAGATTATTCTCAATACGGTGGTGCGGTACTCTTTGGCTTAAAAGCACCGGTTATTAAAACCCACGGAGCGACAGGACCAGATGCAGTGGCAAATACCATCAAGCAAATTCATACAATGTTGGAAACCAATGTAGTGGGAGAATTGGTTGCCCAATTTGAAAAAGAATCAGACAAAGACGTGCAATCTAATTGACATCTTTGTCATAATTTTGAAAAATGTTCTGGACAAAGTGTCATAAAGAAAGTAAAATGACTATTAGCTAACTTTGCTTGTTGGTCAAAAGCGTGGAGGTGAATGCAATTGACGCGAGAAGAAGTCTTTACAAAAGTAGCAGGAGTTATCGCCAATCACTTTGAGGTGGATCCTGAAAAAGTAACGGATCAGATGAGTATTAAAGACGATCTAAATGCTGATTCTATCAGTGTCATGGAATTTGTATTAGAGCTTGAAGACGAGTTCGGTACTGAAATTTCTGACGAAGATGCAGAACAAATTGAAACAGTGGGCGGCGCCGTGGATTATGTCTACAATCGCTTGAATAAATAAGCCCTTGAACTTGGAAAAGACCGCAATTTGCGGTCTTTTTTTCATAGACTGATAACCAAATTTTGTGGGGAAATGAGGTGGATATTTGCTTTGCAGATTCAAATGTAGCGTAAGTTTCTCGTCCATTTTGGTATACGGTTTTTAAAGTGGCTAAATAGAGTAGCCCTCTTTAGTAGATAACGTTATTTCAATTCTGCTCTGCTCCCAGACTACTTAACACGCCGATGTCACAATCCTTCGTACGGTTTTTCTGAAAAAGCTCAGAAAACAAGGCGGTTACAAGTCTGAAAAAAGTCTTTTTTACTAGTAATCGATACTTTTCCATTAGAAAGTGTTTGTTTTTATAGACTTTTTTGTTTTTTTTTATTACAATTACACGTAGATATTTTTTAGGAATGCTGGCAAGTCGACAAAAAACCTTCGTTATTAGAACAAGTGCAAAGCGCTAATGATGACGCAGCTGTTTGATGAGTTCAGAAAAACTTAAAAGATACGAATTTTTTCACGGGGGAATTTTAATAATTAATAAAAATTCCTGACTCTTTCAACTAATTCGGTAGGAAGATTAAAAAAATATGTGAGAAAATTCGCTTTTTTTTACAAAAGATTTTTCTGATAATTCAAAAATAATAGATTTTTTTGAATTGACAAACCGACGTTATTCCGATAATATCTGACTAATTTCATAAAGCGGTTGATTATGGAAAAAAGGAAAATTGGAGGTATGGACATGAAAATGAAAAAAGTACTAGCTTCTCTGTTTGTTGCAACGCTTGCTCTAAGTGCTTGTGGCGGTGGAGGAAACGACTCGAAAGGCTCTGATAAAGGAGATGGCGGTTCAGCAAGCGAATACAACTATGTATTTAAGACTGATATCGAAACTCTAGATTACACCTTCTCTCAACGTCAAAGTAATAGTATCCATTATTCTAACTTTGTGGACGGATTGTACGAATGGGATCCAGAAGGAAATTTAGTACCAGCTTTGGCTGAATCATATGAAGTTAGTGAAGATGGTTTGACCTATACCTACAAAATTCGTGAAGGGGTTCCTTGGGTGGATGCAGAAGGCAATGAATATGGTGCTGATGTAACGGCCAATGACTGGATCACTGCTTTGAAACACGCAGTCGAAAAGAAATCTGAAACTTTGTACATCGTAGCTGACAGCATTAAAGGTTTGTCTGACTACATTGCTGGGAAAACCGATGATTTTTCTACCGTGGGTGTGAAAGCCGTTGACGACTACACTTTGGAATACACCTTAAACGCTCCTGAAACATATTGGCCTTCTAAATTGACTTATGGAATTTTGTATCCAATCAATGAAGAATTCTTAAATGAAAAAGGCGATGATTTTGGTCTACCAGAACCAGACTCCATCCTTTACAATGGACCATTCTTATTAGCTAGCAACACGGCAAAATCTTCTATCGAATACACGAAAAATGAATCTTACTGGGATTTAGACAACGTGAATATCGATAGCGTGAAATTGACCTACAATGACGGCTCTGATCCAGACTGGTTGTACAAACAATATCAAGCTGGTGATTTAACTGAAGCACGGGTTTATCCAAACTCTGCCGGTTATAAAGATGTGCAAGCGGAAAACGGCGACAACGTCAACTTCGCTTTGCCAGGTTCTTCTACCTTTAACATGACCTTCAACTTTAACCGTCAAGCTTATGAGCACACTTCTAAAGAAACAGACAAACAAAAAGAAGATACCAAAAAAGCAATCATGAACTTGAACTTCCGGAAAGCCTTCCAGTTCGCGTTCAATAAAACAGCTTACCGGGCACAAAGCGTTGGGGATGACGGTGCTGCAGCTGCCTTGCGCAACACCTTAGTACCAACTGACTTTGTAACCATTGACGGCAAAGACTTCGGTGCAGTGGTTCAAGAGAAAGTTCAAGCCGCTGATGCAGAAGCCTTTGGGGATATCAACTTGGCACAAGGTCAAGACGGTACGTACAACGTAGACAAAGCCAAAGAATACTTCGCTAAAGCGAAAGCTGAGTTGGAAGCGGAAGGCGTAGAATTCCCAATTCACTTGGACTTGCCAGAACAAGAAACGGCTGAAGTACTCGTAAATGCGGATAAATCCATGAAACAATCCGTAGAAGATGCCCTAGGCAAAGAAAACGTCGTAATCGACATCCAATTGCTAAACGAAGATGCTTATTACGCAGCAACCTACCAAGCAACTTCTTCTGCCGCAACAGACTACGATATCTCTACTGCTTCTGGTTGGGGACCTGACTACATGGACCCATCTTCTTACTTGAATATCTACAACTCTCACTCTGGGGATATGTTGACTACATTAGGTCTTGATGCTGATACAACCCTT
This sequence comes from Enterococcus sp. 2201sp1_2201st1_C11_2201SCRN_220225, assembly GCF_040925905.1. Lineage (NCBI taxonomy): Bacteria > Bacillati > Bacillota > Bacilli > Lactobacillales > Enterococcaceae > Enterococcus > Enterococcus sp. 2201sp1_2201st1_C11_2201SCRN_220225. The sequence continues at coordinate 50,534 of NZ_JBCOJC010000008.1, read as the reverse complement.
GAAGGCGAAGACACTGGTAAGGCAGCCAAAGAAGCCTTGAAATTGTCTGAATACGATGCGTTGTTAGATAAAGCGTCTGCTATTACTGACGATGTAAACAAACGTTACGATGCTTACGCTGATGCAGAAGCATGGTTGGTGGAAAATGTTATCCAAGTGCCAATCTTTGCTAGCCAAGGATTCCCATCTGTATCAAACGTTGTACCATTCTCCACAGCCTTTGGTTACTCTGGTCTAGGATATGACGGTTTAGGTCTAGGACGTTACAAATATATGGAAGTCCAAGACGAAGCAGTTAGCCAAGATCAATGGACGAAAGCTCATGACGAGTGGTCAAAAGCTCGTGAAGAAGCTGCCAAAGCGGAATAAGTAAAAACATGATTCAAAAGGGTTTGCTCCTTGTCTCTCACAGGGAGCAAGCTTCATCTAAATAGTTGGTTCACCGGTAAAAAAGGCTAACGGCGAATGCTTACTAGCCTTTTTTACATGAATGATAAAGTCTAGCTGAAGCTGAGTAGCAATAAGACCTGCTGTGATTGGTTTTTTAAAACAGCAGGTGCTTATTCTTCTAAGCGATTCTGGCTTAACTTATAAGTGTATAGAAAGTAGGAGATTCATAGTGAAACGATACCTGTTTTTTCGGATCCTGAGATCAATCCTAAGTATCTTTTTAGTTACTACCTTAACTTATGGTGTGATTTACAGTCTGATCCCTCGAAAGACCATTTTTCAAAACGACGTCACTTATGGGAAATTAAAATCCAAACCGGATGATTTAAAAGACTACGAGAATACGGCGTTTAGCAAAATGGGTTATTTGGATTATCTGCCTTCTAATAAATTGATTGCAGAAGTCAAAAAGGACCATCCAGAAGTAACCACTGAGGATACTACGGCAAATACCAAGATTTTTAAAGAATGGACGAAGGCAAACGGCTATGATCTGGAACAATTTCCAGTGAGCAAAGGCTATTATGCGATTAAAGAATTGCCTTTAACCACCCGGGTCTTCCGATTCTATAAAAATTTGATTCAAGTCGACCATCCCTGGAAGATCAATGACCCGGACAATGAAGACATGAAGCGGGGCTACAAGATCACCAATGATCCATTAGCTGGTTGGTCTGTCGTAGGTAGTGGTACGAAATACAAATACCAAATTTACTTCAATGGCCAGTTCCCATTTATTCACCAAAATATTTTCCATCTCAATCTGGGAACCTCTTATCCAACTTTCGCAGGACAACCTGTAACCCAAGTTATCGGTGGGGACCAAGGGAAAGCTGATTCTCAAGAAGTAACCCTTGAAAACGGCAAGACGTCCAAAACATCCATGGACATTTATTCCCGTCAATATCAAATGACGGCAAACTTATCCACCAGAGAAAAGAACATGTTCTCAGATAACTACACCGTTACCGTAAATAACAAACAAGATCCATCTATGATTGGGAACTCCATGCGCATGGGGATTATCGCTGTCTTGATTTCTTACGGGGTAGCAGTGCCGATGTCCATGATTATGTCCCGTTACAAGGGCAAATGGCCGGATAAAATTGGCGTGGCTTTGGTTACGGTCTTAATTTCCGTACCATCATTGGCGTTCATTTACTTCTTCCGTTTTATCGGTTCAAGTGCATTCGGCTTGCCAGACTTGTTCCCAACTTTAGGTGCACAAGATATTCGTTCCTATATTTTGCCAACGATTATTTTAGGTCTTTTGTCTGTTTCAGGGATTGTCATTTGGTTGCGTCGTTATATGATTGATCAACAGTCCGCAGACTACGTGAAATTTGCCAAAGCAAAAGGTTTAAGTGCAGGGGAAATCAGTCGTAAGCACATCTTTAAAAATGCGGCGATTCCTTTGGTCAATGGGATTCCTTCAGCGGTTATCGGAACAATTGCTGGGGCTACCATTACTGAAACCGTCTTTGCAGCTCCAGGGATGGGGAAAATGTTACCAGATGCGATTAAAGCCCATAACAACCCGATTGTCATCGGCTTAGTCTTTATCTTTACTACTATTTCCATCTTCTCGATTCTTTTAGGGGATATCACCATGACCTTAGTAGATCCACGAATCAAACTTTCCGAAAAAGGGGGTAAGTAACTTGGAAGTCAAAGAAACCAATAACGACTTTAGTTTCGTCAAAATGGACGAACACGCCTCTGAACGAATTGATGCCCCGGTTTACTCTTACTGGCGGGCAGTTTGGCGCAAGTTCTTCTCTAGTAAAGTAGCCATTGCGATGTTAGTTTTAATGGTAGCAATTCTCTTAATGTCTTTTATCCAACCAATGCTATCTGGTTATGATTATATGAATGTAGATGGTATCAACGACTTCGGTAAACGATACAATCCACCTAGTGCAGAAAACTGGTTTGGGACCGACGCCAATGGCCACTCTTTATTTGATGCGGTATGGGCGGGAGCGAAAACTTCTATCTCCATCAGTGTGATTGCCACGGTAGTTTGTACGTTGATTGGGGTGGTTGTAGGAGCAATTTGGGGAACTTCGAAAAAAATCGACCGCTTTATGATCGAGATTTACAACATTTTTTCTAATATCCCTCAATTGTTGATCATCATGGTTTTGTCTTATTCCTTTGGTAGTGGTTTTTGGAATTTGATTTTTGCCATGTGTTTGACCAGCTGGTTGGCTACGGCTTACTTCATTCGGGTTCAAGTTATGATTATGCGAGATCGGGAATACAACTTGGCTTCTAAAACCTTGGGGACACCGACTATGCGTATGATTTTCCGTAATATCTTGCCTTACTTGACGTCAGTTATTGTAACGGATGTCTCTCGGGCATTACCGTCTTTTATCTCTTATGAAACCTTCCTTTCCTTCTTGGGAGTTGGTCTTAGTGCCAATGTTCCTTCTCTAGGGAAATTGATTTCAAAATACACTGCAAATATGAGTAACTATCCGTATCTGTTTTGGATCCCTGTTGCCGTTTTGGCCCTTGTGTCGGTATCATTGTATATCGTCGGCCAAACCTTGGCGGATGCTGCCGATCCACGGACACATATGTAATTAGGAGGGATATCATGGAAAAAGAAACAGTATTATCCGTTGAAAACCTCTCTGTAGGCTTCACCGTCCGTAATCGTGAATTAAAAGCGATTCGCAATGTCTCTTTGGAAATCAAAGAACAAGAAACGCTAGCCATCGTAGGGGAATCCGGCTCTGGTAAATCTGTTTTAACTAAGACTTTTACCGGGATGTTGGAACAAAATGGACACATTACCAATGGAACCATTCGTTATCATGACAAAGTCTTAAGTGACTTAACCAAAGACAAACAATGGGAAGGAATTCGCGGCAAAGAAATTGCTACGATTTTCCAAGATCCAATGACATCTTTAAACCCAATTAAAACAATCGGGTCTCAAATTTCTGAAGTGATTATTAAGCACCAAGGCAAAGACAAAAAAGAAGCCAAAAAAATGGCGATTGAATTGATGAAACGCACCGGGATTCCTGATGCGGAAAAACGTTACGAAGAGTATCCTTTCCAATATTCTGGGGGAATGCGTCAACGGATGGTCATCGCCATTGCCTTAGCTTGTCGGCCAAAAGTTTTAATCTGTGATGAGCCGACTACGGCTCTTGATGTGACCATTCAAGCTCAAATTTTGGACTTGATCAGAGAACTACAAGAAGAGTACAAGTTTACTACCATTTTTATCACCCATGACTTGGGTGTAGTAGCAGCGATTGCCGACAAAGTAGCGGTGATGTACTCCGGTCAAATCATTGAAACCGGCACGGTGGAAGACATCTTCTACAATGCCAAACATCCTTACACTTGGGCGTTGTTGTCCTCACTACCGCAATTGAGTCAAAAAGGTGACGAACTGTATTCCGTGCCCGGTACACCACCGTCATTGTACAAAGATATCGCTGGGGATGCGTTTGCCCCACGGAATCCTTATGCCATGGAAATTGATTTCAAACAAGAACCACCGATGTTCCAAGTCTCCGATACTCACTTTGCTAAAACCTGGTTAATGGACCCAAGAGCGCCTCAAGTAGAAAAACCTGTGGCAATCCAGAATCTCCATGAAAAACTAGTGGCCCTTCAAGAAGAGATCGCACCTGAGGACTATGAAGCAAAAGATCTTGAAGAGGGAGGAGAAGTCGTTGGAAGCTAAAAATCAAGAAGTATTACTATCCATTAAAGATTTAGAAATTACTTTTGGCGAAGGTCGCAACAAGTTTGTCGCCGTTCAAGATGCCAATTTTGATATTTACAAAGGGGAAACTTTCTCACTAGTTGGGGAGTCTGGTTCCGGCAAGACCACCATTGGTCGAGCGGTGCTAGGGTTAAACGACACATCTAACGGAGACATCATCTTTGAAGGTAAAAAAATCAATAAAAAATTATCTGCCAAAGAACAAAATGAAATCATCCGTAAGATTCAAATGATTTTCCAAGATCCTTCCGCTTCACTAAATGAGCGGGCGACCGTGGATTACATCATTTCAGAAGGATTGTATAACTTCCATCTCTTTGATAACGAGGCGGATCGCCGGGCCAAAGTGGAAAACATGATTGAACGAGTGGGCTTGTTACCGGAACACTTGAACCGTTATCCTCACGAATTTTCAGGAGGTCAACGGCAACGGATCGGGATTGCCAGAGCATTGATCATGGAACCGGAATTGGTTGTTGCTGATGAACCAATTTCTGCCTTGGATGTTTCCATTCGGGCGCAAGTTTTAAACTTATTAAAAGAATTTCAGCGGGACAAAGGAGTTACTTACTTCTTTGTTGCCCATGACTTATCTGTGGTGCGCTTTATTTCTGACCGGATTGCAGTTATCCGCTCTGGTCGGATCGTGGAGTTGGCGGAAGCGGAAGAACTATTCCGCAATCCGTTGCATCCTTATACCAAAGCCTTGTTGTCTGCTGTACCAGTACCAGACCCTATCTTGGCTCGTAAAAAAGAATTGCATGTGTATGACCCTAGCATGCATGATTACTCCGTAGACAAACCCAAATTTGTCGAAATCATTCCGGGACACTTTGTCTACGGCAATGAAGCGGAAACCGTCGGGTATCGAGCAGCTGTTAAAAGCTAACAGTTGCTATAATCTATACCACTTTCTGTACCAAACTATTGAGAGACAAAACAGGCAGACGATTCCGTCTGCCTGTTTTGTTGTGTTTGAGAGTAGTTTGGCTAGTGGTTGGTGAAAGACAATGCCTGCTAATATCTTCTCGTAAAAGGAGCATGATACAATGGAAAGTGAAGAAGGTGAGATTATGTATTCATTGGCAAAACAGATGATTAGTGAAAAAGAAGTGCGGCGGAAGATTACGATTTTGGAGCAGTTGTTAAGTACAGCTCAAATGACAACAAAAGATTTGGCACAGCAGCTAGGTGTCTCCCAAAGGACCGTTTTTCACGATTTGCAAACTTTGCGCTATGAACTACCAGAGGATTGGCAGCTGGAAGCCCAAGGCAATCAAGGAGTCTCTTTGACCGCCAGTCGTCCGGTAGCCCTTTATGAAGTCTGGGAGTTTTATATGGAACAATCTTTAGCCATGGCGGTGTTAAAGGGACTGCTTTTTAAACGGGAGCTTTCGGTGGTAAGTTTTCTGATGGACAATGGAGTCTCTTATGAAACCTTGAAACGGCAAGTACAAAAGATGAATCAAGAACTGACAGATTTTCAGTTAACCATTCGTCTCACCCGCTCACAGCTAAGTTGGGTAGGAGAAGAGTCTTCTCTACGTGTTTTTTACCACCGCTTGCTGACACCTTTTACTCATCAGCATTTCTTTTTTGAAGATTATCAAGTTCATGAATCCAATTATCGAGACTTTTTAGCTAGTTTGAAACGGCAAAATAAACAGGCGAAAACGGAAGAAATCTTTGGTATTTGTTGGTTTTTTATCAATACGATTCGCATTAAAGCCGGTTGTTCGATTGAAAATCTACATTATGAAGAAGATGATTTGGCTTTCAGTTATCAAGAAAGCATTCAAGCACTTTACCAAAAAGAAGGCGTCTTGTTAAAAGGCGACGAAGCGTTCTTTGCTTATTTTTGCTTTTTGGAAAGCTGGAGTTATTTACTTTCTCCAGATGTCTCTCAACTATTACAAAAAAATTATGGTCATTTATTTCAGCGAGGGAAAGCTTATTTAAACACTCTTGTTGAAGGCGTGTTGCTAGCAGACGATCAGGAGTTATTAGAGGACTTGGTTTTATTTCAAGTGAAGTATTACGAATCAAAAAGTTTAACGGATAAATTTCTAGGTGAATATGCAGAAGTTTTGCACGTTTGCCAAGAAAAATTTCCTAGCTTGTACCAAGATGTAGCCAGAAGTTTGGCGACAGGCGAGTTAGAAGGGATTACCGAGGTTTCCAATCATGCAGTAAGCAATTTGGTTTTGTTAATTCAAACGGCAAAAGCTCGCTTAAATCTCCAGCCCTTATGTGTCTTTTTAATTTTTCAAGGGGAGCCTGCTTGGAAGCAATTTTTAATTCAAGAATTACAGGATTTAGCAGGGAAGAGAGTGAAACTGATCGAAATCAATGCAACAGAAGTACCAACTGATGTGAAAAAGACTGATATCATTTTGTCAAACTTACCCCTTGAAAAAACACTCGCTTCTGTAGTATCCCTGTCTATGGTTCCCACCGATAGGGAGCTGTGGGAGTTTCGTAAATTAATTCAAAAACGCTATCTATGATATAAGTGAGAAACGGGCAAAGAACTGTCCGTTTCTTTTCATGCTTCAGGGGGAGGTTGCTTGGGAAATTGAGGTTGTAAGTTTTCTGAAAGTTCGATAAAATAACCAATAGCAACATCGTTTCAGGATGTTTATTTTTTTTAAAATATTCCTTTAACGATACAATTTAGGAGGATTATATATGGAACAGCCTCAACAAGAATTATCCCGCAGTCTGAAAAATCGTCACGTTCAGTTGATTTCCATCGGTGGCGCGATTGGAACCGGGCTTTTTTTAGGCTCAGGGAAATCGATTCAACAGACGGGACCTTCGATTTTATTGGCTTATACGATTACCGGAGGCATTTGTTTTTTGATCATGCGAGCCTTAGGAGAACTGTTACTTTCTAATACGGATAACCACTCGTTTTTGGATTTTGTGGCAGAATACTTAGGGAAGAAATGGGCCTTTCTCACCGGGTGGACCTATTGGTTTTGTTGGATTGCCATTGCCATGGCGGATTTGACGGCCATGGGACTGTACGTGGACTACTGGTTTCCTAGCTTGCCTCAATGGTTGCCGGAAATCTGTGCCTTGGTGATTTTAGTGGCGTTGAATCTGGTAGCTGTCTCTTTGTTTGGCGAGTTGGAATTTTGGTTTGCATTAATCAAAGTGGTGGCGATTATCGTTTTAATTGCCATTGGCGCTTATTTGATTATCACTCATTATCCCACTTCTGCGGGTACCGTAAAAATCTCCAATCTCTGGACGCACGGTGGCTGGTTTCCAAAAGGGGGCAAAGGATTCTTACTATCTTTTCAAATGGTAACCTTCGCCTTTGTGGGCATTGAATTAGTGGGATTAGTAGCCGGGGAAACTAAAGATCCAGAAACAGTCTTGCCAGAAGCTATTAACAATATTCCCATTCGGATTATTTTGTTTTATTTAGGTTCACTGTTTGTGATTATGGCGATTTACCCTTGGGATAGTTTAGTAGCTTCTGAAAGTCCGTTTGTGGAGGTCTTTTCTGAAGTGGGGATTACGGCAGCCGCTACGATTATTAATTTAGTAGTGCTTAGTGCGGCAGCTTCCGCTTGCAACAGCGCCATTTACAGTACGGGACGTATGATGCGCTCGTTAGCTCAAGAAGGCAGCGCACCGAAGACTTTTGTAAAGTTGACTAAACACCAAGTACCCGCTAATGCCATTTTCTTTTCGGCAATTGTGATTTTTAGTGCGGTAATTATGAATTATGTCATGCCTAGCCAAGTTTTTACTATTATCACTAGTATTGCCACCACCTGCTTCTTATTTATTTGGGGAATTTTGATTTATACCCATTTGAAATACCGTCGCAGTATTCGCGGAAAACAAAGTCACAGCTTTAAAATGCCTTTTTATCCTTTGAGCAATTACTTGATTTTTGCCTTTTTAATTTTTGTGGCGGGAGTTTTGTTATGGTCACCTGAAACGAGGCTGGCTGCTTTGTTCACACCGGTGTGGTTTATCGTATTACGTTTGATTTACTTTTTCAAATACGAAAAGCAATAAGAAAAGAGAAGTTCCCGCTGGATGGGGAACTTCTCTTTTTAGCTAGTCAGCAACTTAACTTGGAAGTCGACTAAGCGATTTTTTCCTCTTGGCGCGATCGCTTATTCTTCAACAACTTTTTCTCCAACTCTACAATAGCGAAAATCAATAACGCACCAGCTAAGAGCACTAGATGCTGAGTTACGCTCAGTGAGGTCGTACCGATTAGATTTTGCATAAAGGGCAGTGTCAGTAGCGAGCCTTGGACTAAAACTAAAGCGCCTAGAGAAATCCACAGTGCTTTGTTTTGGAGCATGCTCTTGTTTAAAGAAGCATCCAGTAGCTCTCGGCAGTTAATCATGTACAGTGCTTGGGCTAAAACGATGCTTTGTAAGAGCATGGTTTGGGCGACTACCGGGTCGGCCACTTGGCTGCTGAAGAGGTAAGCAGGAATCGTAATTAATACCGATACATAGAGGATACGAGCTAGGCTGTGTAGGGACAAAATTTTCTCTTTAGGATCTCTCGGCGGGCGTTTCATGGTGTTCTCATGGGCTTTTTCAAAACCTAAAGCGTAGGACAAAGTAATGGTGGTCACCATGTTTACCCAGAGAATTTGCACCGGGCTTAAAGGTAGCGGACGGTCGATTAAAAGGGCGAAGATGACTAGTAGTCCTTGAGCAAGTGCGGAAGGTAAAAAGAAGTTAATGGTCTTTTTCAAATTATCAAATATGCGGCGACCTTCTTTAACAGCAGTGGCAATGGTGGCGAAGTTGTCGTCGGCCAAGACCATATCGGCGGCTTCCTTGGTAACTTCGCTACCTTTAATGCCCATGGCAATCCCGATGTCGGCTTTTTTTAAGGCAGGAGCATCGTTGACCCCATCGCCGGTCATCCCTACGATTTCTCCTTGCTCTTGTAAGGCAGTGACGATGCGCAATTTATGCTCTGGGGTAGTGCGAGCGAAGATGTCGGTTTTTTTCACTGCTTGGGCGAAAGCTTCTTTAGAAAGCCGGTCAATGTCAGCACCTTCCAAGACAGAGTCGTGTTTTAAGCCGATTTGACGACCAATAGCTTGGGCAGTATCTTTGTGATCGCCAGTAATCATCTTTACTACAATGCCGGCTTCTTGACAGCTAGCCACAGCTTTGATGGCAGCGGGTTTTGGTGGATCGATAATGCCAGCTAGTCCCATTATGGTCAAATCCTTCAGTTCTTCTTGAATCACTGCCTCGGGCTCTAAGTCTTTTTTAGCAAAGGCTAAAACCCGTTGCCCTCTTTTAGCCAAATTGGCAATTTCTGTTTGCCAGTAAGTTGATTCTGCTGGAGTTAAATTGGCTTTAGCTAAAAGGACTTCAGGGGCACCTTTGACAAATAAAGTGAGTTGTTCTTCCATTAAATGAGCTGTAGCCATGTACTTGTGTTGAGAATGAAAAGGAATCTTTTGAACTTTTTCAAGAAGTTCTTGGTTGGCATCTTCTGCATAGCGCAAGAGGGCCAGTTCTGTGGGATTTCCTTGTAATTGACTGACCGCTTGTTGCTTGCTGGTGCGCAAATCTTGACAGTTGTTCATAATCAGTTTTAAGTCGGCAATGGCAGAAGTAGGAGCCTGTTTGGGTAAGATCAGATCGGTAACCGTCATTTCATTTTTGGTTAAAGTTCCGGTTTTGTCAGAACAAATAACGGTCATGGAGCCCAAGGTTTCTACAGCTGGCATGCTTTTTACAATCGCTTTTTGATCGGACATTTCCTTAACACCCATGGATAAAATCATGGTCAAAACAGCCGGTAACCCTTCTGGAACAATGGCTACGATTAAGGCAATCACTGCCGATAAGAGAAGATTAGCTTCCATGCCGTAACGCAGTGTAGTAAAGAAAACGAGAAAGACGATGAAGAGCATCAAGCCTTTAAAAATCTGTTGGTTTAATTGATTCATCTTCCGAATCAGTGGCGTAGTTTGCGGAGCGACATTTTGCAAGGCGCTGTTGATTTTGCCGATTTCCGTTTGATCCCCGGTATCGGTGACAATACCAATGGCACTGCCAGCTTGAATTTGAGTACCGGAAAAAGCCAGGTTCACTCGGTCCCCTAGAGGTAATGTCCCCGTCAAGGTCTCAGCCGTTTTTTCAATCGGCAACGATTCACCGGTTAAGGGGGCCTCTTCTACTAATAAGTCGTGGGCTTCCAGGAGCCGCACATCTGCCGGTAAAATATCACCACTGTGTAAGAGTAGCAAATCTCCTGGAACTAAGGTCTCTGCGGCGACTTTTTTTCGATGCCCTTCCGTTAAGATTACCGCTTCTTTTGCCATCATTTGCTTCAAACCATTTAAGGAAGCCTCAGCTTTCCGCTCTTGAAAATAGCCAATCAAACCGTTGATGATGACCACGGCGAAAATAATGCTCATTTCCACGTAGTCGCCGGTGATCCCTTTTAAAATACCGGCGACAATTAAGACCACCATTAAGAGGTCGATAAAGTGTTTGCCGATTTTTTGCCATAAGGGTTTTTGTTTGCTTTCTTTTAACTTGTTGGGCCCGATGCGTTCCAGTCGTTGCTGGCGTTCTCCTTGGGGGAGGCCTTTTCTAGTCGTATCGAGATGTTTTAACGTCTTATCCGTCGTTTGATTGTAGTATTTCATGAAAATTCCTCCTGTCTTGTCTTTGCCGTAAAAGAAGGGGCGTCCTTCTCTGGCATGACTTTAGTATAAAGGGCACAAGCTTATAATAAATTGCGATTTTTTCATACCTTTATGAAAATTCCTCAAAGCTTTGTTCTTCTAGCGCTAGTTTTAGCTTTGTCGTGGTATAATTCAAAGGATTTCAACACTAGATATTCAGCAAGGGAAGTCTTTTAGCAAGAGCGCGAAATCAAGAAGCAAACTTTGCAGGTCTTTTGCCCTTAGCGTTTTCTTATTGGGCAAAAAACAGTATAATAGTACAGTATTGAATAATTTAAAGGGACTGAAAACCAATGGACAATCAGTTAGCGAAACTGCTAGAAGAACGCTTTGGAATAGTTTTCCACGATATTAATCTGGCAGAACAAGCCTTTACCCATTCTTCTTATGTGAATGAGCACCGCAACTTACACTTATCAGATAACGAACGCTTGGAATTTTTAGGAGATGCAGTCTTAGAACTCCTAGTCTCCCAATACCTTTACCGGGAATACCCCACTTTACCAGAAGGCAAATTAACCAAGACCCGGGCGGCCATCGTCCGAGAAGAAAGCTTGGCCCAATTTGCCAAAGATTGTGGCTTTGATGCCTATGTAAAACTGGGCAAAGGGGAAGAAAATTCCGGAGGGCGCACACGGCCATCGCTTCTTTGTGACTTATTTGAAGCTTTTTTAGGAGCTTTGTATTTGGATCAAGGACTGGCTACTGTGCTGAAATTCCTTGAAACCGTGGTTTATCCTCAAGTGGCGGCTGGTGCTTTTTCCCATGAGCGGGATCACAAGACGCGCTTACAAGAAGTCTTACAGAAAAAAGGCGATGTCTTAATCGACTACCGCTTAGTCAAAGAAGAAGGCCCAGCCCATGAACGCATCTTTGTGACGGAAGTGTACTGTGACGAGAAGATGATTGGAGTTGGCCAAGGAAAATCCAAGAAATTAGCGGAACAAGCAGCCGCTTATAATGCGTTACAAAGTTTAGGGCAATAACCCTAGACTGGGCCTGAAGCTTAGCGGGTCCTTGAAAGGAGCAACTATTTGTGTATTTAAAGAAAATCGAGATCGCCGGGTTCAAGTCTTTCGCCGACCGGACGGTGATCGATTTTGAGAATAGCGTTACTGCCGTAGTCGGTCCCAATGGCTCCGGTAAAAGCAATATTACCGAAGCCATTCGTTGGGTACTGGGAGAGCAATCGGTTAAGAGTTTACGAGGGGGCAAGATGCCGGATATTATCTTTGCCGGTTCTGATTCTCGTAAAGCCTTGAACATTGCCGAAGTGACGGTGGTTTTAGACAATAGTGACCACTATCTCCCTTTGGATTACAGTGAGATTAGCGTGACCCGTCGCTTTCGCCGGACTGGTGAAAGTGATTTTTTCATCAATAAACAAGCTTGTCGCTTAAAGGATATTCAAGATTTATTCATGGATTCAGGGCTAGGCAAAGAATCTTTTTCGATTATTTCCCAGGGGAAGGTGGAGGCGATTTTTGCCAGTAAACCAGAAGATCGCCGGGGAATTTTTGAAGAAGCAGCGGGTGTTTTGAAATACAAACAGCGAAAGAAAAAAGCGGAACAAAAGCTGTTTGAAACAGAAGACAACTTAAGCCGGGTCCAAGATATTGTCTATGAATTAGAAGATCAATTGACACCTTTAGCAGAACAGTCTCGCATTGCCAAAAAATACTTAGAATTAAAAGAGTCATTAACCAAAGTGGATGTAGCCTATACGGTGACGGAAATCCAAGAAGAAAAACGCTGTTGGAACCAAGAAGATCAGCGAGTAGTGCAGCTTAATGGTCGGTTGGAGCAGATTAGTCGAGAAATTCAAGAAAAAGAAGTTTTTTTGCAAGCCCAACGGCACAAGCGTAGTTCTTTGGATGAGTGGTTGGAAAATGCCAATCAAGAGCTTTTAGCCTTAACCGAAGCATTAAAGCAAGCAGAAGGACAACAAGCCCTTTTGGCGGAGCGCTCAAAAAACACGTTGCAAAGCACGAAGGAATACCAACAAAATATTGAAGCTGCCCAAGAGCAAATGGACAGTTTAGAAGAGCAAATCAGCGAACAAATTGGCCTCTTGTCTCACAAAAACCGAGAGCATCAAGAACTGGAAGAAGCCATTGCCACTCAACAGGCAGAACTGGTGAAATACCAACGGCCTACAAAAGAAGTCCTAGAAGATTTACGGGGCCAATACGTGGAAAAGATGCAAGAGCATGCCAATATTGGCAATGATTTGAAATACTTAGAACGTCGCTATTCCCAAGAAGCTGCTAAAAACCAAAAAGCGTTGCAAAAACAAGAAGAGTTAACGGTTAAAATTACCGCTAGTCGCCAGCAAAAAACGCAGTTAAGCCAGCAAATTAAAGCTGCCACTGAAGAGTTGGACCAACAGCGAAAAGATTATTTGCTTTTACAAGAACAAGCAAAGACTAGCAAAATACAGCTGGATAGCGAACAAAAGAAAATGTACAACTTAATGAGCCAGGTTCAACAAACTCGAGCCAAAGAAAAAAGTTTACAAGACATTCAAGAAAACTATGCCGGCTTTTATCAAGGTCCCCGAATGATTTTAAAACATCGCCAAGAGCTTTCGGGGATTGTGGGAGCAGTGGCAGAATTATTAGAAGTACCAGCAGACTATGCTTTGGCCATTGAAACAGCTTTAGGTGCCAGTGCGCAACATATTTTAGTGGAAAATGAGCAAGCTGCTCGAGGGGCCATCACTTTCTTGAAGCAGCAACGAGGCGGCCGGGGGACTTTCTTGCCATTGACTACAATTCAACCGCGACAAGTTCCTCAAGCACAACTCCAAAATGCTCAGCAAATTGAAGGTTTTATCGGAATTGCAGCAAGCGTGGTGCAATTTCCTGAAAATATCTCCAACGTAATGCACAACCTTCTAGGAGGGATTTTGCTGGCAGAAGACTTGCAAAGCGCCAATGCTATCGCTAGAAGTGTTCACTATCGTTATCGAGTGGTGTCTTTAGAAGGGGATGTGATGAATGCCGGGGGTTCCATGACCGGTGGCGCCGTGAAAAAAGGTAACAGCGGTAACCTCTTTTCCCAAGGCAGTGAACTGCAACAACTGCAAAGAGAGCTAGCTCAATTAGACAGTCGCTTGCAAACGACAGAAGCCCAAGTTGCCCGTTTAGATGCTCAAACCAAAGAGCAACAAACACAATTGGAAAGTTTGCGCGCAGCTGGAGAAACCGGGCGGCTGGCCTTGCAAGAATTGGAACATCAGCGGCAAACCAACGCAGGGGAATTACAACGACTGGAACAAGAACAGTCGGTCTTCACCTTTGAAAATCGCGAAGTCCAAGAATTCTTGGCAGAATACGATGAAAAACGAGGGAGTTATTTAAAGGCCCAAAAAGAAGTCGAAGCTGCCCGAGAAAAAATCAATCATGACATCCAAGAATTAGGTCGAACGGAAGATTTAATTGAAGCCAAACGAGAAGAACTCAGCCAAAGTTTAGCACAAAGCCAATCACAAATGGCGGTCACTCAACAGCAAATCCTTCATTTGAAAGAGCAAATTCAAGGAAAAAAAGCGGAATTAACTGGGATAGCCGAACGAAAAGCTAGTCTTGAGTTACAGTTACAAGCGTTAAACAGCGATTTTTCCAGCCATGAAGTCACGGAAGAATCCTTGGAAAAGCAAGTCCGTGAATTGTCGCAAAAACAAGAAGAAATCAAACTAAATCTAAGTCAAAAACGACAACAGCGTAGTGAAGTGCAAAGTACAATCAGTCGTGGAGATGAAAGTTTAAGCGCTCAAAACCAAGAACAAAAAACGTTGCTTTCCCAAAAAACAAGAGCCGAAGTGGAGAAAAAACGAGCGGATATTCGCTTGGATACTCTTTTGAACTACTTACAAGAAAGCTATGCCATGACCTTTGAGCTCGCTTTAGAAAGTTACGGAGTAGTGGCAGAGCGGGATGTAGCCAGCATGGAAATCGCCAACTTGAAGCAACGGATTGAGATTTTAGGGCCAGTGAATTTAAATGCCATTGACCAGTTTGAACAAGTCAATGAGCGCTACCAATTTTTAGTGAGCCAACGAGATGATCTTTTGCAAGCCAAAGACCAACTCTTTACCACTATGTCGGAAATGGACGAAGAAGTGAAAGTCCGCTTTAGCGAAGTCTTTGAAGCCATTCGCTTGAAATTTAAAGAAGTCTTCCCGAATATGTTCGGCGGTGGTCGAGCAGAATTACTTTTAACCGATCCCGAAGATTTATTGAATACCGGCATTGAAATCGAAGCCCAACCACCAGGCAAGAAACTCCAAAGTCTCAGCTTATTGTCCGGTGGAGAACGAGCCCTAACGGCGATTGCTTTACTCTTTTCCATTATCCAAGTGCGGCCCGTACCTTTTTGTGTATTGGATGAAGTGGAAGCCGCGCTAGATGAAGCCAATGTGACCCGTTTCGGTAGTTACTTAAGCCGGTTCCAAAACGACACCCAGTTTATCGTAGTGACCCATCGCAAGGGCACCATGGAAGCTGCTGATGTGCTCTATGGCGTGACCATGCAAGAGTCTGGAGTGTCGAAAATCGTTTCGGTGCGTTTAGAGGATGTAAAAGAAGGCGGCAAGATTGTTGCCACTGATGCCAAGTAAAGGAGGCAGACAAAGTGATTAAGTTAATTGCCATTGATTTGGATGGTACTTTATTAAATAACAAAAAAGAAGTGAGTGCTGCCAATAAAGCAGCTTTAGCCAAAGCCAAAGAGCAAGGTGTAAAAATTGTGATTTGTACTGGGCGACCATTGCGAGCAATTCGGCCTTATTTAAAAGAATTGAATTTGGAAGAGCCAGGGGATTACAGCATTACGTTTAATGGAGGATTGGTGCAAGCCAATGACACAGGAGAAGTGATGGAAAAAGCGGCATTGTCCTTTGACCAAGTAAAAGAACTACTGCAACTGGGACGAGAGCTGTCATTGCCGATTGATGTGCTTTCGGAAGAAATCGTGTGGATCGTACCTACTGATCCTGAGCACCCTTCGATTTACCGTCAGTTAAATCCACTGTTAGATTACCGTGACACTACAGAAGCGGCCTTAGATCCGAGTGCACTGTATAATAAAATCGTAGTAGCTTACGAACAAGGTTATTTAGACCAACAAATTACTAAAATACCAGCCTCCATTCGAACAAAGTACGAAGTGATTAAAACCCGGGATGTCTTATTGGAATTCATGCCTAAGGGAATCACGAAAGCATACGGGATTCAGTTGTTAATTGAAGACTTAGGAATTGAGCCTGGGGAAGTCATGGCCATTGGGGATGAAGAAAACGACCTGCCGATGATTGAATTTGCTGGTATCGGCGTGGCTATGGAAAATGCGGTACCTCAAGTGAAAGCCACGGCAGACGTCTTAACCGCCTCTAATGAAGCAGATGGGGTGGCACAAGTTATTGAAAAATATGTACTAGGAGGGAGATAAGATGGGCTTTTTCGACAAGATAAAAAAGGCATTAATGGGAAAAGAAGAATCAGAAGCAGTAACGCCAAAAGAAACGGAAAATGATCAGGAGCAAGTCGAATCTGAAGAAGAATCCGCTGAGAAAACAACTGTTACGGAAGAATCAACGCCAGCTGAACCAGCAGAAGCTACTCCAGAGATTGAGGACAATCTAACTTCTGATACCGTGGATTTAGAAATACCGACAGACACTGCGCCAGTTTCTCCTGAAGAAGAGACAAAAGAACAGCTTGAGAACAGTCTTTCTGAAGAAAATGTTTCACGGGAAACATTTTCCGAACCGCTTCCTGGGGTGAATCCCACTCCTGAAGATGTTACCTTAGAAAATCTCCAAGAACCCCTAGCAAAAGAAGTGGTTGAACCAACTGAGCCAGCTAAATCAGTTGAACTGCCCCCAGCAACGGACACGCCAGCGCCAGAGCTTTCAGAAAGTCCTGAAACGACGGAGGGAGCAGAAGTCTCAGAGCCAGAAGTGACAGAAGCACTTGTACCCGAAACAATTCCTGAAACCCAAGAAATTACCGAAAAATACGATCAAGGGTTAAAGAAAAGTCGTAAAACCTTTGGACAACGGTTAAATGAACTCTTCGCCAACTTTCGTAGTGTGGATGAAGACTTCTTTGAAGAAGTAGAAGAAACGCTAATTGGTGCCGACGTAGGCTTTGATGCTGCGATGCGAATTGCCGATGAAATGCGCCAAGAAGTTAAGCTGAAAAACGTTAAAAAACCAAAAGAAGTTCAAAATGTGATTATTGAAAAACTGGTAAATCTTTATGATGAAGCCGGTGAAGGCGAAAATCATGCTTTGAATATCCAAGAAAATGATTTAACGGTGATGTTATTTGTCGGAGTCAATGGGGTGGGCAAGACCACCAGTATTGGCAAGCTGGCCTATGAATATCGCATGGCGGGTAAAAAGGTTTTAATGGCGGCAGCAGATACGTTCCGGGCCGGGGCCATCGACCAATTAGTAGTTTGGGGAGAACGTTCTGGAGTAGAAGTAGTTCGCCATAATGCCGGTGGTGATCCGGCGGCAGTAGTCTTTGATGCGGTGAAAAAAGCCAAAGAAGAGCATTACGACATTCTTTTGGTGGATACCGCTGGCCGCTTGCAAAACAAAGTCAACTTAATGAAAGAATTGGACAAGATTAAACGGGTAATTCAGCGGGAAGTTCCTGCTGCCCCCCATGAAGTCTTACTAGTAGTGGATGCGACCACCGGGCAAAATGCTATGGTCCAAGCCAAACAATTCAAAGAAACCACAGATGTTTCCGGCATCGTCTTAACCAAATTAGATGGTACGGCTAAAGGTGGGATCGTTCTGGCGATTCGCAATGAATTGCATTTGCCGGTGAAACTAGTAGGTCTGGGTGAAGGCATTGATGACTTAGAAGCCTTTGATCCAAATCAATTTGTGATTGGCTTGTTTAAGGGCTTGATTCAATCATAAGCGGACGTTAACACTCTTGGAACAGAAATAGAAATGGAGAAAAGATATGACACAAAAGCGATCCTTATTAGGACGCATTGGGATTTTTATTGCTTTCGTCTTTTTACAAAACCTCTCGACAATAGGGCTGCAAGTGGAAGTCTTAATCGGTCGTCCTTTGTCTGAATTTACCTATGCATTGGTAGTTTCCGTGATTTTCTTAGCGGTGATGGTCTATTTTATCAAATATTACCAAGGCCAGTTGCAAGAATACAATCCCCGCGATTTTGGGGAAAATCTGTCTTTTAAAGGGAAAGTTGGCTGGATTATTTTAACCGTGGTGGGGATTTACGCCTTTTTGATTTTGGTCTCTCCGCTATTGCCTCAAGGTACCGCAGAAAATCAACAAGTAGTGAATCAGATGTTTGCCAACCACGTTTTGGGAGTGACGTTATACGGGGCGGTTTTAGGCCCTATCATCGAAGAACTCTTGTATCGAGGCATCTTCATGAATTTCTTCTGGAACCAAAAAGGTCGTCTTTACGACGTGCTAGCGGTGTTAAGTTCAGGGGTGATTTTTGGACTGCTCCATGAACCTCAGCTTTCCCTATACTTAGTGGTGTATGCAACCATCGGCGTCTTTTTAGGTATGTTGTATTTGAAAACCAAGGACATCCGGTGCAATATGATTGCCCATATTTTGTATAACGGCATCACATTTTTAGTGATGTTCCAGACACTATAAGGAGGGCCAGATGAAAAAGACATTACTCCTATCCACTGTGGTTGGCGCAATCTTATTGGCGGCAGTTTTAAAGTTGGAACCAGTAAAAGCGTTGGTTTACGGAGAAGGCTGGCCGCGAAGGCTCATTGGTCTGGTGCTATTTTTGGTAGTGGTGGGCTTTGCAGTTCAAAGCTTGCGTAAATCCCAACACTTTCACAAAGAGTTCAAAGCGTATGTAGATACCTATGATTTGACACCAGAGAAACTATCGCGACTAACGGAATTTAATAAGTATGATTTTTCTTATGATGGAAAGACCCTGCGCTTTGAACAAGGAACTACGGAAAATCGAGAACGGCTTTTAGCTGATTTACGGAATTATTTCGGACCGATTGAAAAAAGTCTACTTGATTAAAGACGCCAGTCAATATTAAAGAAAACACTCAGCTATCAAATATTTCAAGATAGCTGAGTGTTTGTTTATTTTATTTCATTTGTCAAATTAACCTAGACACAATCTCATCATCCCTGTAACTCAAAAAAAAATCCACTGGGGTTCGGTAGTTCAGTGATTTTCTGGGAATATAATTTCTTTTTAAAGAGATAGATTGGATAAAGACTTGATTAACCGTGTTAAAATCCATTTGTTTTGGAAGTCCATCTTTTCGTAACAACCCGTTTGAATGTTCATTTAAGCCACGTTGGGAAAGTGTACTTGGACCTGCAAAATAGATATCAATATCGTACTTGATTACTGATTGCTTTCCAGTTAGAAAATTCTTTTCTGCAATCAAACATAATCGATTTGAATAGATTACGTTTGAAGCCAGTTGCTTAAGGTTGACTCAATATCTTTTGCTTTGCGACCTTCTGACTTTAACGTAATAATTGCTTTTGATTGGCGCTCCACCAGTGTGATTACTGCACTTTTGTGATGCGCCTCGACAATTGTGTCCGTTTGCTAGAAAGCGAAATACGTTATAAATAGTTTGACGAGCCCGATTTAATCGTTTTGCGACTTTCCCAACAGGCTGATGAGTATTGAAATAAGACTCTATTAAAACCAGTTCGTCTGTAGTAAGTAAGATAAGTATAGGTCATTTAGGTTCGCTCCTTATCTTTCTTTAGGCGAAAATATAAGTTGAGTGTAGCATAAATGACTTTTTTCGTTGTATAGCTTAGTTTTACAATAGATGATTTGCTTATCAATACTAAGCTAGTATGTTTTGTTTTTATTTTGAGACGGTACTTTCAAATTTTGTCTTGTACGCTGGATATTTAGAAGTTTCATACTCAAAAGGTTTGCGTTCCTTTGTAAAACCAATACTGGTGAAAACAAAGACCGGCTCATGGGTTTTCAATTCTAGATATAAATTATCTAATTCACTAGGAGGAGTTACTTCAATAGAACGCCTCGCAAAAGCTAAAATAATTCCCTTATCTTCTAGAACTGAAAATAGGGATTCTTTGGCAAAGTCATAATTCACAATATCCGGTAGTATGCTTAAAGGAATACAAGATTTTGCAATACATGTAGGTTTATCATCTATATAGCGAATTCTTTCTAAAACCAAAATTAAATCACCGGGTTTTATCTCTAAGTAGGTGCTGATTTCTTTGCTAGCGGGAATAATTGTTTGTTGGATAATTTTTGAACTGATTTTTTTTCCTTGTTGAATTGCATCTTGAAAGAAACCGATAAAGGAATCGAGTTCGTGATCGACGTACTTTTCTGTTGTGTGGTTGACCAGATAGCCTCGTCCTTCATTTTTGGTGATATATCCTTCTTGTTCTAAAGAAGATAGGGCCTTTCTCACCGTCGGACGACTAACAGAAAACTCTTGAGCAAGATCACGCTCAGAAGGGAGTAAATCAGACAAGTCACTATTTGTAATATATTTTGCTTTTATTTGCTCTTTTACTTTATCGAAAATCATAAACCAACCATCCTTTTCCCAAGGTATAATACTCATTCTACCATGTTTACCAAGGTACAAGAATTATTTTTCCATCCTTTTGACTTAAAATTCCGTAATTGTTTTCTAATAGAGAAGAAACAGCTACACTACCCCATTTATGCCCCATGTAGCGATCATAAAAAGTTGGTGAAGCTCCTCGTTGTAAATAAGATAAATTTATATATTTCGTTTCTTTTGGTAAATTTTTGGTAAGAAATTCTATTGTCTTTTGTTTATTTGGTAAGCCTTCTGGTAACAATATAATTGGTGAATAAAAAATATTTTCGTATTTTTTGCATAAGTTGTGTAAGTATTCCTTTTCATCGCTTTCGATTAGTGATGCGAAAGAAGCAACTGCTCCGTGTTCAGCTAAGGCAAAGCAATTTCGTCCCATTACTTCCATTAAAATAATTCGGTTATGGGCTTGCGCAGTAGTAGTTAATTCGTCAACAGCTGCAATTAGCGTATTTAATGCTGTATCGAAGCCTAAAGTATATTCTGTTTCAGGAAAATCATTGTCAATTGTTCCCGCTATTACAGACACGCTAAGATCAGATTCATCTTTTAGTAAGGTTGCCCCTTTTAAAGAGCCATTTCCACCAATGACAATCAGTCCTTCAATACCCTCTTGTTTCAAATTTTCGATAACTTGTTTCCGAGTTTTCGCTTCCCTCATTTTTTCAAAGCGTGAAGTACCGATACAAGTTCCCGCTTTGCTGATGTCAATATCCTTTTCCTCTAATGAAATTATCCAATTTTCGTAGATTCCTTGGTAACCGTTTTTAAAAAAGACAATCTCAGTATCCTTCGATAGCGCTTCTGATTGTTTGATAGCAAGAATAGTGGCATTCATCCCTGGGGAATCGCCACCACTACAAATTACACCAATTTTCATATAAAATCACTCCTAATTCAAAAAAAGAGCTACAGCAAAAGTATACGGCTAATCTGCTACGACTCAGATTTTGCGTACCTTTTGCTGTAAGCGCGATTTTTACTTAAAAAATTTTAGTATTCCATTTTTTTGTAATAACGACGAGTAGTTAACGGATGGTTCCGTTCTACTTCTAAAAAGGCGCTAACTCGTTCAAAGACAGTAGCCAAAACAATTGGAGAGATGATCTTTCTTGTTTCTGCTGAAATTCCTGGTAGTTCATAATCTTTTGTATCAATCGTGATATGAACGTCAGTGAATTTAGGAACAAAGTTTTTAACGCGTTCTGTTAAGACACGAGAATCATCTTCACCTTCAGTAATGATGACACTTACTCCTGCTTCAATTAATTCTAAAGTTCCGTGGAAGAAATCTGCTGCATGGACAGGACGTGTTTTGATCCATTGCATTTCTTCTAAAATACACATGCCATAATAATAAGCTTCTGCAAAACTATCTCCAGCACCAGTTAAAATGTGATATGGAGTATCTTTGTGCGTTTTAGCAAATGATTCAGCCATTGGTTCTGCTTGTTCTTTTGCTTTAAGAAGTGCTTCTGGCAACTTAGCAAAATCGTTTAAGTAAGTTGTATAGAGCTCTTCTGTGATTTCGTTGCGATGTTTCATCATATACAAAGCAATCATTAAACCTTGTAAATAGTAGTTTTCAGAAGAAGTATCATCCAACACATCATTGTAAACAGTGTATGTTGCAGCATCTTCTAGTGGTGTATTAGGGCTACCAACTAATGCTAATGTTTCAACATTATGTTCGTTGCAGTATTCAACTAACTCAATTGTTTCTTTTGTAGTTCCTGAAAGGGAAGGAATAACCACTAAAGATTTGTCAGAAAATGTTTTGTTAGGATGTAACATGAATTCAGCTGCAATTACGCGATGGAATGGAAAGGCGCTTCGAGTGCGAGCAAATTCAATTGTGGAGTCGAATAAAATACCAACACCACCTGAACCGATAAAGTAAATTTCTTCTAATTTGTCTGCTAGTGGAGCTAAAATTTCGGTAAGTTTGTCGTTAGTAGCGACGGCACCAGTTTGGGTTTTCAAAAAACGTTCTTGATCAAAATTAAACATTCAAATTCTCTCCTTTGATTACCAGTGGTAATTATTTGTTTGCACACATAAGATACCATGGGTAAAATACATTGTCAATTACTTTTGTTAAAAAATTACCACAGGTATTTGTAAACGGATAGATTTTTTTCGAGAAATCAAGTATATTAGGGTATAGAAGGACATAGGAGGAATAAAAATGAAGCAAAAAATTTTAGCTGAGTTGGTAAGATTATTAGAGCCAATTGATTTTCCCCAAGAAATATCGGAAAAGTGTAACGCTCAATATTTGGCCAACAAATTTGATATTCGTCGTAATACTGCTAGCAAGCATTTAAATGAGTTAGTAGAGCAATGTGAATTGGTTAAAATTCAAGGGCGACCAGTCCTATTTGTCCCTATTTGGTTTTTGAAGGAAAAATCTGGAAAAGATATTTGTCAAAGTGAGTTTACTTCAATAGAGGAGTTTAGAGATACATTTTGTGATCTCCAACAAGATCTCTTTACCAGCGTGATTGGCTATTCACAAAGTTTAAAGGATGCTGTTCAGCAAGGTATATCTGCCTTGAAATATCCTAATGGGTTACCTATTATGTATTTTGGTGATTCTGGTGTTGGGAAAAGTTTTTTAGTAGAAAAATTAGCGGAATATTGTCGAGAAAAAGGAATCATTGCTAAAGATGCCCCCTTTATGGAATTAAACTGCGCGCAGTACTACCATAATCCTGAATTGCTGACTAGTCAGTTGTTTGGTCATATGAAAGGAGCCTTTACTGGTGCGGAACATGACCAGATTGGCATCATTGAAGCCGCAAATGGAGGTATTGTTTTTTTAGATGAGATCCATCGCTTACCTCCAGAAGGTCAGGAAAAGCTTTTTATACATATGGATAAAGGTGTTTTTCATAGAATGGGAGAGACTGGCCCTTGGAGACAATCCCAGATTCGCTATATTTTTGCGACGACTGAGCAGAAGGATGGATTCTTTTTGGAAACATTCAAAAGACGTATTCCGATTGTCTGCACATTACCAGCCTATAAAGATCGTAGTGTTGGGGAAAGAAAAGCAATTGTTTTTCATTTGTTTGAACAAGAGTCTGCTTTAGTTCAAAAGGATATTCTGGTGTCTGAGGCGGCACTTTCTCATTTGATTCGGCTTGATTTGCCAGGCAATATTGGTGAACTAGCTGGTCTAATTAAGCAAACAGTAGCAGGAAAACTGACTTTTGAAGATGGAAAAAATTTTTTAGAGATTCATATAGTTGATTTGCCAACGAGGTATTTAGTTTTTGATAATCAACAGTTTCCTAAACGTGCGCGTAGTCAGCGATTGTATGTCTTTAGTAATGGAAATTATGTCCATGATGATGAGGGGACAGCTACTTTTGCGATGTATCAGGAAGCTTTATTCCGTAAAATTTTTATCTGCTATGAAAAATTTGTTAAAAAAGACCTTTCTGACAATGAATTTCGACAAGTTACCCAAAATTATCTTTCAGATTTTAATGAGCATTATATCAACGAAGGTAAGACTGATTTATTGAAAAACTATTATGTGCCAGAGTTGCAAAAGGTAATTCAAAAGGTCTCACCGAGTCTCTTTATCCATCTTTCTGGTTATACGATTCAAGCGATTGCCAATTATTTGTCAATGCGAGACCCCTGGGATGATTTTGAACATACTGAGAACAACTTAGAAAATCAAAAACTTTTAGCCAGCTTTAAAAAACGCTATATCCGTGATTTAGATATGTTTTTAACATTCTTTGAGGAATCCTTGGATATCAAGCTGACATTGAGTGATCGTTTATATATTGCAATTTGCATTGTTTGTGATGTAAAAAGTGAGAACAATGATGTCAATGCCATTATCTTAGCCCATGGTTTTGCTACGGCTAGTAGTATTGCTAATGTAGCAAATCGCTTAGTAAATCAACCAATATTTGATTCCATTGATATGCCGCTAGAAAGCTCTAGTAAAGAAGTGATTGATCGCTTAATTCAGTACATTGAATTTCGTAAGCCAAAAGGTGGTCTCGTTATTTTTGTTGATATGGGCAGCTTGACTCAAATTCAAGCGGATATTGAGAAGTTGATAGAGGTTCCAACGGTTATTATTAATAATGTGACCACGGAAATGGCGATTGAAACTGCTTTTTTGATTCAACAAAATGATGATATTCAAAAGGTAGTGAAAGATTTGCCTTTTTCAACTTTTGAAAAACAGGTTATTTTTCCTAGTAAAATTCGTAAACGCACAATTATTGTCTCTTGTAGTACGGGACTGGGTGCGGCGAGTAAGATCAAAGAAATGTTGGAGAAAAATTTACCACCAGAGCTGGGTATTGAATTCGTTCCTTATGAAGTGGAATTATTGCATGACGGTGTACAAACAGAATTTTTGCTAAAGACTAAAGAAATCATCGCAATTATTGGAACTGATGATCCTAAAATCGAAAGAATACCTTATATTACGTTGGAAGAGCTTTTTGAAGGAGAAGTTGGTAAACTCTATGAGGTCTTTTTACGACTTTACGGAGAAGAGGTTGCACGTTCGGTTAATCAAAATATTGTAAAAAATAGCACTTTAAATCGGTTAATTGATAGTTTAACCATTCTTGATGCGGAAAAAGTGATGAATCAGATTGAAGATTGTTTAAAAGAATACCAGTTGTTTTCTGGCAAAGAGCTTTCCTCCATGAGTAAAATTAATTTATATGTGCATATCAGTTGTATGATTGAACGTTTAATCCGCAATCAAGGAGTAACTAGTTTCCCTAATTTAGCTCAATTTTGTCAAAAGAATGAACAAGAAATCAAAGCGATAGAGAATGCTATGAAACATTTAGAATCCTTGTACAATATCAAAATCCCCCAAGAAGAACTAGCTTATGCAACTAATATCATTACCCATTATCAATGATCATAAGAAAGTGACACTGTTTTATTCTAAAAAAACAGTGTCACTTTTTTTGGAAAATCCGCTAGAAATCACGGTGACAGTTTTTTGGCACGGAACTTGCTTTTAGTTTGGTGGAAGGAGGATAAGTTATGAGAAGGATTTTATGTATGAGTCACGGTCCCTTGGCGAAAGGAATGATTGAAACATTAAAAATTATCGTTGGTGAACTAAATAATGTGGATGTTCTCTGTGCCTATATCGATGGAAACAATGATGTAGAACAGATGATCGATGCTTATTTAAAAGATCACGTTGACGATGAGTTGATTGTAGTCACTGATATTTTTGGGGGAAGCATCAACAATGAGTGGTTGAAACGGTTGTCTAAGCTCCCTAAAGTATTTCTAATTTCAGGGATGCATTTAAGTTTATTAGTGGAATTATATCTGAAATGTCAAAGTGTTCCATTTTCCAAACTACTTGAAACGCTAGATAACATTATCGGGGAAGCCTCAAGCTCTATTCAATTATGTAATCGACTAAGTTATGAACTAATACCAGATGAGTTTTAACTTTAACTAAGAAGGGAGGGAAAAGACATGATTAAATTAGTCAGAGTCGATCATCGTTTAATCCATGGGCAAGTAGCTCTTACATGGACTAATGCGATTGATGCGGATTGTATTTTGGTAGCAAATGATGATGTCCTTAATGATCCAATCCAAAAGACAACATTAAAATTGGCTGCGCCACACAACGTAAAAGTTGTCATCAAATCCATTGAAGACTCAATACAAGCAATTAATGACGGTAAGACGGATAAGTACAAATTATTTATTGTAACCAAAACAATTGGGGATGCTCATCAATTGGCTAAGGGAGTAGAACAGATTCAGAAGATTAATATTGGTAGCGTGAAAGAAACGGGTTCAAGTTCTGCTTTAACCCATACTGTATTTGTCACAGATGAAGAAAGAGCTGAATTAAAAGCCATGGTTAGTGAAGGGCTTCAAGTATATGCACAACAGGTTCCAACAGATAAAGAGGTTGATTTAGGTAAATCATTATAAAAAGGGGGAAAAATCATGGATAGTCTATTGGTTCAATCCATTTTGCTTGCTATCTTGACTGCCTTGATTGTCATTGACTGGATGACTGGGACGAATAACCTTTCTCGTCCAATTGTCACATCAGTCTTTGTAGGTTTAATCATGGGCGATTTAAAGATGGGCATCATGATGGGTGCGACATTAGAACTAGCTTTTGTAGGAGCAATAACAATTGGAGCGGCACGTCCGCCGGATATTGTTTCTGGGGGGATTTTGGGGACCGCCTTTGCAATTGCTACAGGAAAAGGAGCTGAATTTGCTTTAACTTTGGCCTTCCCAATTGCTGCGTTATTCTTGATTGTTGATAATGTATTGACTTTGTTAGTTTTACCAATGATTGCTCGAAAAGCAGATCATTTTGCTGAGCAAGGGAATTTAAAAGGCGTCTCAAGAATGCATGTTTTAGGATTTATCTCAGTGAAGAGTATACCACGAGCTTTGTTTGTTGGATTCTCCTTTTACTTAGGAAGTCCTGTGATGGAACGCATTTTGAATGCGATTCCAGTCTTTGTTCAAGACGGAATTAATATTGCGGCGGGGATTATGCCAGCACTAGGGTTTGGGATTTTGCTACAAATGCTGCTTAAAAAAGACGTACTAGTCTATTTTGTGATTGGTTTTGCTCTATTTAGTTACCTGCATGTTCCAATTTTAGGGATTGCAATTTTCGGCGTTTGTCTAGCTTATATCATTGTTTCAATGGAAAATAAGACTAAATTGATGACTAAGGAGGCGACACTTGATGATGACTTCTAATTCTAGTACAGGTGTGTTAACAAAAGAAGATCTAACGAAGATTTGTATTCGTTCTTGTGGCCTCGAAGCATCATGGAACTTTGAACGCCAGCAACATATGGGGTTTGCTTTTGCGATGATGCCAGCCTTAGAAAAAATCTATGGGGACAATGAGGCCGAAAAAAGCGCAGCTGCAAGCCGGCATTTGGAATTCTTTAATACAGCGCCACCCTTATCAACTTTCATTATGGGGATTGTCGCGGCTATGGAAGAAGAAAATGCGAAAAATCCAGAACAATTTGATACTTCGGCTATTCGCTCGATAAAAACAGCATTAATGGGACCTTTGGCAGGTATTGGGGATTCACTCTTTTGGGGTACTCTTTTAGTAATTGGGATTGGTGTCGGGGCATCTTTTTCAAAAGAAGGTAGCATTTTAGGACCGATAATGTTCTTGCTGATTTTCAATGTTCCTAATTTTATTCTTCGTTACTTTGGTGTGATGCAAGGCTATAAGTTCGGTACTAAATTATTAGAAAACATCGAAGCTTCTGGTGTTATGAGAACCTTGACTCATGCAGCATCTATCTTGGGGCTGATGGTTATCGGCGGAATGTCTGGAAGCATGGTGTCGATTCAATTAGCAGGGTCAATTGGTCAGGGTGAGGAAGCAACGACAATTCAAAGTATTGTGGATGGTATTTTACCTAATATGCTTTCCTTGCTGTGTGTCTTGGTAGTTTACTGGCTATTAAAGAAAGGTTTTAAGACCACTCATATTTTAGTTGCAATCTTTGCTTTTGGGATTATTGCCGCATTCTTTGGCTTTTTAACCACATAAAAAACTTTGTAACAGATTAATTAGGAGGAAGTAAGAAATGTTGAATTTTGATGCAAAAGAGATGGAAGAAAAGGGAAACCGAATTTATGGTATTCGCGAAGAAGTTGAAGGGATTGCTAAAAAGGCTTATGAAGCTGGCATCCGTAATATCTTTTTCACAGCATCTGGGGGTTCTGTAGCGGTAATGCAACCTTTTGAATACATTTTGGCTACTAAATCTGCAATTCCAGTTTATTCTCTGACTGCGGCCGAGTTGGTATTAACAGGCCATAAACAGCTAGCAAAAGACTCTTTAGTGATTTTATACTCTAAATCGGGAGACACTAAAGAAACTATTGCAGCTGCAGAATACTTAAAAGATTTGAATGTACCGACAGTAGGGATTGTTAGTAAAGAAGACACACCACTGGCTGCCTTAACTACGTACTCAATTAATTATTTAGATGGTAGACCACAAGAAATGCCGTTGTATTTCTTCATCATGTCAATCTTAAACTTAAACGGTGAATTTCCTGAATACCAACGCTTTGCAGATGAGTTAAAGGGTTTGCCTAAAGCATTAAATGCGGTTCGCCAACAAGCAGATGAAAAAGGCGAGTTGTATGCAAAAGAGTTTCAAAATGATCCTTACCAAATTTGGGTAGGTAGTGGTAACCTTTGGGGAATTACTTATTCATACTCCATGTGTGTTTTAGAAGAATCACAATGGTTGCGGACAAAATCAGTGACTTCCCCTGAATTTTTCCATGGCACTTTGGAATTAGTTGAGTCAGATGTCTGTGTAACCTTACTTAAAACAGAAGGTGAAACAAGACCTTTAGATGAACGAGTAGAAAGATTTGCTAAACAATATACCGACAAGTTTACTGTTTTTGATACCAAGGATTATGAATTGCCAGGGATCAGCGATGAATTCCGAGAGTTACTTTGTGCTCCTGTAATGTGGGCCGTTTTAGGAAGAGTCAGTGTTCATCTCGAACATATTCGGAATCATTCTCTTGATAAACGTCGGTATTACCGAGTTGTAGAATATTAAAGTAGGTGAAGAAATGTCACAGTATGTAGTAGGTTTTGGCGATAATGTCGTAGATTACTACGTTAATTTTAATCGGAAATATCCTGGTGGTAATGCAGTTAATTTTGCTGTGAATGCCCAAAAAAGTGGTGTAAAAGCCTATTATGTTGGCAGTTTATCTTCAGATTCTGATGGCGTGTTGCTACAACACGCCATCGAATCTGAGCAGGTGGATATTTCTTATTGTGAGATTATCGAAACGCAGACCGAACAAGCTCATGTGAAAATCAAAGATGGCGATCGAGAATTTATTGGTGGAATCCCAGGACAAAGGAAGACGCCTGATTTAACACAAGAGCGAATTACCTTATTTCAAAACAGTGCGCTCGTTCATACTAGTTGTCATAGTCGAACTGAGGATAAACTTAAAGAATTGAAAAAATATAATGTATCTATTTCGTTTGATTTTTCGGATGTGGCTAAATATCGAACGGAAGAATATTTAGCTGACGTTTGTCCATCACTTTATATGGCTCAATTTTCAGTAGCAAATGATGATGAACGAGAAATCCATCGCTTGATTGGAACTTGTCAATCGTTTGAAGTTCCATATATTCTTTTGACAAGAGGGAGCAAGAGCCCGATTTTTGTGGATACTGTTAATAATAAGACCTATCAAGGTTTTATCAAGAAAGTGGAAGCACCTCATGACACTATGGGAGCAGGAGATGCATATTTTGCGGCTTTTGCCAGTCACTTTGTTTTAGAAAGAAATGGTAAAACCATGGAAGAGCATGTGATTGATTGTTTTCATCAGGGAGCAGATGTCGCCTATAAAACGTTATCTGTAGACGGATCTTTTGGACATGGTGAACCAATCAATCCTTAGTTGCGGAATTTATTTTAAGATATTTTAAGATTAAGTATGGAAATAAGTTTGATGTTGAAATGACATCAGACTTATTTTTTTAGTTAGGTAGGCTCTAAGTATGTAGCTTAAAAAGGAATATGAGGTGCAATTAATAACTTATTATTGTGCGCTAATTGATCGAGGACACGTTCTAAAGCAAATTTAATCCAATCAATAATGTAAACTTTTAAATGGTGGTATGAAGTTATAACGAGCTTTGAAGTAATTAGCTCTTAAATAAGTGAAAAATCAGTAGGATAGGTTTTAGTAAGAATAGATAGTTAAGGTTGTAGCTGAATGTGTAAAAAAATCTCGGCTTATCTGCACTTGATCATTAGTAAATCAAGTACGGATAAGTCGAGAATGTTTTTTTATTGCAAGAGCATTTAACCTAGTAGGCCAATATAGACACCTAAAATACTGAATATAAAAATTGCTAAGATAATCCAAAGCACTTTGACATTTTTCTTCAACAAGAAATAAACGAAGAAAGTTAATCCGAGTGAAAGTAATCCTGGGAAAATATCATCTAGCATTTGTTGAACGTTGATCTCACCGCCTTTTGTTTCAAAGACTGCGGGGATAGTGAAGTTTACTAATGATGAAGTCATTGCGCCAATTGACATTAGTCCGACGATTGAGGCAGAAGTTGAAAAGCTTCCTAAATAGTCATTGTTAAATGCTTTCTCAATGGCATTTGCTCCCATTTTATAGCCAATGCGTAAACAACCATAACGTCCAAGGAAATGTAAAATAGTGTAAATTAGAAAATAAAGAATAGGACCTAGTAAATTACCTTGAGCAGCTAAAGACAGCCCAATTCCTGCTGCGATAACTCGAAACGTCCCCCAATAAAAGCTATCTCCTATACCGGCTACAGGACCCATTAATGCTGCTTTTATAGAAGAGATTGTTTCAGTTTGAAAATCATCGGTTTTGGCATTCTCTTCTTCTAATGCCAAGGTCATTCCCATAATAAAGGTTGAAACATGAGGAGTTGTGTTAAAGAACTCAGTGTTGCGATATAAAGATTCATAGTACTTTTCATCATCAGTGGCATATATTTTCTTCAAGGCTGGGAGGATGGAATAGCTATAGCCCATTCCTTGCATATCTGTATAGGACTCCGATCCTTGTAGGGCAAATGAACGCCAAAAAACTTTATTTAACTCTTTTTTTGATAATTTTACTTCCTCCATTTATTCTTTTCCTCCTTTTACGCATCTGCTGGATGACGTTTAGATTGAACAATCAGCAAAGCAATCATGATAGCCGCTACAGCAACCCCTACTACTGGTACTTCTAAATAAGCAGTTAAAAGGTAACCAATGAAAAAGAAAGGCGCCGATTTTTTGTCGATCATCCCTTGAATTAACATGGCAAAACCAACGGCAGGTAATAAACCGGAAGCAACGGTAAAGCCACTCATTAGCTTTTCTGGCATCAGATTTACAAAAATTTCAGTGGCATTGGCACCGAAATAAACTACTAGAAAAGTTAAAATGGCTGATGGTAATCGAACAATTAAAGGAAAAAAGTGCCATTTTTGGAAAGTAGAAATATTGTGTCGTTCTATTGCTTTACGACCTTTTGAAACAGTAAAGGAATTAATAGTGAAGGCAAGCATGTTTAAGCCTTGAGCCAGCACAGCAAAAGGCATTGCAAGGGTCACGGCAACATCCGCACCAGCACCACTTTTAATTGCCAAAGCAGTCGCAATTGTACCAGCAATTCCGACATCAGGAGGTAATGCTGCTCCAATTGTGACAATACCAATAAACATAGATTCTAATGCTGCCCCAATCAGGATACCTTGCTGCAAATCACCTAGAATTAAACCAACAACAGGACCTACGATAATTGGACGATTCATCATGGAAGCCCCAAAATATCGCTCATCAATGGTTGTGAGGTATCCGACTAGACCAATTAATATGCATTCAATCATTTATTCTCCCCATTTCCTAGAATTCTTTTGATTTACCATTAGGTGTTGCTTGCATAATTAGTTGATAGTTATTTTCTTTTAGTTTTTGTAAATAGTCTTTGTCTTCGGGTGTTAACGCGATGTATTCATTTATTTTTTCTTTACTGTCGTTGTAACGCAGACCACCTAGATTAATAGTAGATAAAGGTTCGTCGATAACGCTTACAATTTCGAAGGCATTACGTGGAGAGCTAGTTACAATCATTACATTCTTTTGTTTATTTGCTTCATATACAGATTTAAAGTCACTTAATGAGACAATATCCAAGCCTGTTGAGGCGGGTTTTGCAAGAGTTAGTATCATCATTTTCATTTTGTCACTTGCTGATGGATCATCTACTACAATAATATGATCAGCAGCAATTGATTTGGTCCAAGCCATAGCTACTTGACCATGAATGAGGCGATCGTCAATACGTAAAAGTTTTATCATTTTCTTTCCTCCTTAATTAGTACCGAGCAATTCATAATACTTGCCTGTGCGGATTCAATAATAGCTGGTAATTCTTGCCAAATGGTTGGATTTGTAAGATTTGTACACAATTCCATTACTAATGATAAAGTCATTCCTGAAATGATGGTAACTTTATCAGCCAGTTCATGTTCATAAACATAATTCATCCAGTGACTATTAACACTACCACCGATTACGTCTGTAACTACGAGTACTTTATCAGTATTTAGTAAGAGTTGATGTGTATCCTGTTCAATGTCGTAATCGCTTGTCTCATAAGCAGTCATAACTCGGATTGCTTCGGTATTTCCTATAATGTATTCTGCGGTTTCCTTCATCCCTTTCGCTAATGTTTTGTGGCTTGCTAAGATAATTGTAACCATATTCCACCTCCATTCATGACTCAATATTAACCAATGGTAAAATAAAAGTCAATGATATTTTAAGTAAACGAGCCAACAAAATTACCAAAAGTAATTTTGTTGGCTCGTTTACTTAAACTGATTTAAAAAGTCATTTTTAATTTTTAAACTGGGGTTTTTGAAGAATTTCCTCTATAATAAGTGCAAGAAAATGAATAAATGAGGAAAATATAGATGAATTTCAAAAAGATGCTCCAATCTGCTTCTGTAGCACCGCTAGCTTTAAATGCCCGCTTTGGTTTGGAAAGAGAAGGCCAGCGAGTTACTTTACAAGGAAAACTAGCCCAAACCAATCATCCTAAAAAATTAGGCAATCGTAATTATCATCCTTATATTCAAACAGACTTTGCGGAAACGCAATTAGAATTAATCACTCCAGTGACCGATTCACCAGCTGAGTTGATGGATTGGCTAGCGGCACTTCACGACGTGGCTTACCGTTCGTTACCAGAAAATGAAGCATTATGGCCTTTGAGTATGCCCCCGGCTTTACCTGAAAACGAAAGTGAAATCAAACTAGCGGAGTTAGATGCTTTTGAAGATGTCTTATATCGCCGTTATTTAGCTCGAGAATATGGTCGTCGCAAACAGATGGTTTCAGGGATTCATTTTAATTTTGAATTTGGACAGCCTTTAATTCAAGCTTTATTTGCCCAGCAAAGTGAGCTTTCCTTGCAAGACTTTCAGACAGAAGTCTATATGAAAGTTGCCCGCAATTATTTACGTTACCACTGGTTGCTGACGTATCTCTATGGGGCAGCACCAATCAGTGAGGCCAATTACTTCACGCAAGAAGAGCGGCCTAAAGAACCATTACGGAGTATTCGCAATAGTAAATACGGCTATCGCAACCATGATGATGTATCCGTTTCTTATGAAAGTCTTACTCGTTATTTAAGTGATATTGAACAACTAGTAGAAAACGGGCAACTTTCTGAAGACAAAGAATACTATGCGCCTTTGCGATTGCGAGGAGGCAAGCGAGTACAAGACTTAAAGGACTGTGGCATTCGCTATATTGAATTGCGAGACATTGATTTGCAGCCTTTTGAACGCTATGGTTTTTCTGCAAAACAAGCCCAGTTTTTGCAAGTCTTTTTATTGCTAATGCTGTGGTTACCGGAAGAAGAAGTTGCTGATACTTGGGTCACAAAAGGCGCACTGAAGAATGATGAGGTAGCTTTGGAACATCCTTATGCTAAGACTGCTTATGAAAAAGAAGGCCGTTGGTTGCTAGAGGAAATGGCTAACTTAATAAAAGTGTTGAACTTGCCTTTGCCGGCAGAATTTTTAGACTGGGGTAAAGACTGTCTAGCTAATCCTAGAAAAACCATGGCAGCTCAACTGTTAGCTCAATCTGAAACTAGCTCCCAACAGGCGGTAGCTAGTGAGCTTGCTCAAAAAAATCACCAACAAGCTTGGGCGAAACCGTATCAGTTAGCTGGCTTTACTGACATGGAATTGTCCACGCAAATCCTCCTTTTTGATGCCATTCAAAAAGGTGTGAAAGCTAGGATTTTGGATCGATCCGATCAGTTTTTACAATTGGATTTTGCCAATCACAGAGAATATGTCAAAAATGCCAATATGACCAGTAAAGACAGTTATGTGGTACCTTTAATGATGGCCAATAAGACGGTGACCAAAAAAGTTTTACATCAAGCCGGTTTTTGTGTACCTGCTGGGGGAGAATACGGGGATATTACCAGTGCACTTCAATCTTTTTCCCAGTTTCAAAACCGAGCCATCGTAGTAAAACCTAAATCCACCAATTACGGTTTAGGCATTTCAATTTTTAAAGAAGCCCCGAACTTTGATACCTTTAAACAGGCAGTGGAAATTGCCTTTGCTGAAGACGAGGCCATTTTAGTGGAAGAATTTTTACCAGGTACGGAATATCGCTTTTTTGTATTAAACGGCCAAGTAGAAGCTATTATGCAGCGAGTACCCGCCAATGTAGTGGGAGACGGAAATCACACCATAGGGGAATTAGTAGCTGCTAAAAATCAAGATCCCTTACGCGGCACTCATCATCGTGCCCCTTTGGAATTGATTCAATTGGGCTCGATTGAAGAGTTGATGTTAGCAGAGCAAGGTTATCGGTTTGATTCCGTGGTGGACAAAGGCATTACCGTTTATCTGAGAGAAAATTCCAATGTTTCCACTGGTGGGGATTCTATTGACATGACAGATGAAATCAACCAAGACTATAAAGACGTGGCGGTAGCAGCTGTAAAAGCCCTGGGAGCTAAAATCAGCGGCATTGATTTGATTATTCCCAATAGTAAAATACCTGCGAAGACCCCTGGTGCATACGGCATTATCGAGGCAAACTTCAACCCGGCCATGCACATGCACGTCTATCCTTATCAGGGAAAAAGTCGTCGTTTAACGCTGGCGGTTTTAGAATTTCTCTTTCCAGAATTGAAAGCATAACAAAAGAGCAAAACACTGAGTATTGTGAAATCAGTGTTTTGCTCTTTTTTCGTTCTTAAAAGAAATCGATTAATATTCAAACTCTTTAATTTCGATTGTTTGCTTGGTTTCTTCTACTAGAAGGCCGGTTAGCTGTTCCCACCAAGCTTTCATTTCCTTTTCGTAGGTAGTGGGAAATTGTTCCACGATTTCTAGTAAGGAAACATTATTGATTTGCGCATAAGGAAAATGCAAAGTTAAATTGTACTTCAGTTCTGTCAGCAAACTATAGTATTGAAACATTTGGTAATTCATTTCTTCAGGATCTTCTTCAGCCAAGACTTTTGGTGCCCGGTCAAAGATAAAACCTAAACTGCGCATCATAAACATAATGCCATCCAAGTGGCTATCTTGAATGTAAGAAGCATCTTTTAAGATATCAATGTGAGTATCCAAAGCTTCCAATAGTTCTCCTTTTAAGACTTCATAAGTTGGTACAGTCATTTTATTTCCCCCTTTGTGCTAGTTTTTCTAGCGTTTATTTAATCATGATGGAACAAGCGATCAAAAAAGCCAGGTTTCTCTTTTGTTTCAGGTTCAGTGGGCAATTTTTGATCCGGGTATTTTTCGTCGACATCAATTACAGGCTGGTTGACGGCTTCTTTTGCTACTACTAAAAGACCGATATCATCCGGTGATTCTCCGGAAAAATTATTCACCACAGTAAAAGGATACTGGGCTTTAGTAATCAGCTGAATATACGCTCCTTGTAAGGATTCTGAAATTTGGCCATTCAATAAAATTTGACTGCCAGGATCATTTTGTAATTCTGTTAGCAATTTTTGTTGATTGTCCTTGTCTTTCATTTGGTCAATGGTCATGCTCAAATAACAGCGTTCCCGAAATGTACCCAAATATTTTCGTTGCTCATCGGGATTAATTTGGGGCGTGCCGAAACGGCCTTTGTCTAAATGTTTTTGGATTTGGTCGTCTGCCATGGGGATGCTCCTTTTAAGTAAAATCAGGGGTAGCCCTTTTCTTAGCGGGCAATGATCGACGGTGAATACCGTTACATTAATTATAGCACTTTCAAAAAAGAATACGAATGAAAAACTAAAGAAGATAAGGCAGTCTAGCTAAACTGATCTACTGAAATAATCAGTTTGAAAAAGTTTTGAAGTTTATTTGCTACGCACAAAAAATAGAGGCAACGGGATTTTTTCCTTTTTCCAAGGTTTTCGACTATAATTTAAACAAAGAAATGGGGGATTTCATGGAAAAGGAAGTATCGTTAACGCTGCTTTTGGCGGAAAATCAGCTGATTGAGACTCCACGCCTGCTTTTGCGACCGGTGGGTTTAAGAGATGCTAAGGATATGTTTGAATACGCCAGTGATGAGGAAACCACACGTTTCATCTTTCCCACCCACCAATCATTGGCGGATACCCGGACAGGAATTGCAGAGTATTTTTTAAGTAGTCCTTTGGGAAAATATGCTATTGAAGAACGACAATCAGGCAAGATGATTGGTACGATTGACCTGAGAGTAGATAAAGAAAAATATTGCGGAGAACTGGGCTATGCCTTAAATAAGACTTATTGGGGACAAGGTTTGGCACCCGAAGCGGCGATGGCCCTTTTATCTCTAGGTTTTGACCGATTGGGCTTGGTCAGCATTCAGGCAATTCACGATGTGCGCAATCCTAGTTCCGGCAAAGTAATGGAAAAAATTGGAATGAAAAAAATCGGCCAAGTTCCTTGTGCTCAAAAAATGAAAGGCCAAGTGGTAGATACTTGTCTTTATAGTATCTCCATGAAAGAATGGCAACGACATATTTTGTAATGGAAAGGATGAGAATTATGAAAATTATTTTAGATGACCGTGTAACCGAATGGCTAGAACCAAAATTGCAGACAGGAGACCGATTGTATTTTGACTTTGAAGATGGAGTAGGTCCTTTTGCTAATACGGAAATCAGCTGCCGACTTGACTTGAGCTTTCGCTTAATCGTGACGGGAGCAGAATATCCATCAACAGGCTTAGAAGTTTATAATATACCGGTGGAAACGGCGGTAGGCATTTTTTACATTAAGGAAACGTCACTGCCTTATTTCGAGGAAGAAAATTTTTTGACTTTTAATCCCCAAAATGGACTGCGCTTAAAAGGAAAATCTGGCATTGTGGCGGATAATATTGCCTTTTTACGTATGGAACAAAGTCAAGCAACTGGGCAAAAAGCGTGAGTCGGCTGGCGATTATTTCCGATTTGCATGTGGATATTAATGGCTTTTTCGAAAAAGAATTGAGTGTATTGGCGACAGTTTTGCGGGAAAATGGAGTTAACCAGCTTCATCTAGCTGGAGATATTGCCAATAAAGTAACGCGGGCTTTGGAAGTGGTGACGTTTTTTGAAGCAGCGGGTTTTCCTACTAGCTTTAACTGGGGCAATCACGAAATGGCGGATTTGGAAGAAGAAGAGATTGAAAACTATCACAATCCAGCTTTTTTAAACTTTCAAGAGCGACCATTGACAAAAAACAAAGTGCTTTTAGGCTATAACGGCTGGTATGATTATTTGTTTGCCACGGACTATGATTTAAAAAAGATTGCCAAGTTAAAACAACTTTACTGGTATGACCGTATGATTACTAGAAGTCACAGTGATCCGCTTGTGGACGCAGATTTGTGTCAACGTCTGAAGCAAGTATTGGATCGGCTGCAAGTGGAAGGCAAAGAAGTGATCTTAGCCACTCACTTTGTGCCGAAAAAAGAATTTATCGTCTACCAGACGGACCCCAAATACCAACGCTGGAATGAACTGAATGCTTTTTTAGGCTCCGGGGAGTTAGGAGAGTTGTTGGATCGGTATGAGAATCTTAGCCACTGCGTCTTTGGGCACACTCATCGGCGCTTTTCCGATTTGACTATTGGGAAGACGGTCTACAGTTGTCGACCTTTTGGTTATTATTTTGAATGGGAATTGACCCGGGAGTTTGTCTTTATCAATCAATTAGTCACAGAATACGCACCGATGAAACTGCGGGGGATTTTGCGACGGCATCAAGAGGAATTTGAGAAGTACAAGCAGGAACATTTAGCGACAGAATTTCGCCGTGGGATGACGATTATCGACTATTAGAGGCGCCAGAAGTTGCTGGTCAGCCTCTTTTTTCTGGCATATAATGGACAAAACAAGGAGGAGACGGAAATGACATTTGAAGCGATTTTACCGGAATTAAAAAAGGGTGCAAAAATTTTACGAACAGGTTGGAGTGGCTATGAACTTTATGTGACATTAGTTGTTGGGGATACGTTTGAAGGGGCACCAGTGACTCCTTATTTATTGATTAAGACTAGTGATGAAGGTTTCTCTAGCTTTGCTCCGACAGTCTGCGATATTTTGGCTGAAGACTGGGTTGTGGTGCAATGAGTTCAGAGTTTGCGGGAAAAGTGGTGCTAGTGACCGGTGGCGCTTCAGGGATTGGCTTAGCCCAAGTGCGGGCTTTTTTAGCTGTTGGTGCAAAAGTATTTGCTGTGGACAAGCAAGCTTTTCCCCCAGCGTTGTTAGAAGAGGCACAGCTTGTTACTTTTTGTGGCGATGTTTCTCAAGAAGCAATCTGTCAAAAGACAGTGGCTGAATGTGAAGCCTGCTTTGGTCCAGTAGAAATCTTATTGAATACGGCGGGAAAACTGGATGCCTACGCCCCGCTATTGGAGACTGATACGGCACTGTGGCAAGAAATTCTTCAGACTAATGTGAACAGCATGTTTTATTTGACTAAGGCAGTGTTACCGAAAATGCTGGCTAATAAGCAAGGAACCATTATCAACATGGCTTCTGTGGCGAGTTTTGTGGCTGGAGGTGGTGGAATTGCTTATACTACAGCAAAACACGCGATTGCCGGTTTTACGAAACAGTTGGCTTTGGATTACGCCAGTCAAGGAATTCACGTTTTGGCTTTAGCGCCGGGAGCAATTCAAACGCCGATGAATGCGGCCGACTTTGCCGGCGATGGTGCCATGGCAAAATGGGTGGCAGAAGAAACTCCGGTCAAACGCTGGGCTCAACCGGAAGAAGTAGCGGGTGTCACTTTGTTTATGGCTAGTAGGAAAGCCCGTTATCTTCAGGGAAATGTGATTCCCATTGATGGGGGCTGGTTATTAAAATGACTCAGCAGTTAAAAAGAGCCCAAGTGGTGGAATGGCTCAAAGCTGACCAAGAGATAATGCAGATTTTGCAGATTATGGCTAGTTGGCAATTACCGGATTGTTGGCTTGTGGCAGGGACTTTGCGAAACTTTCTTTGGCAAAAGCTAAGCCAGCTAAAAGGGCCACAAAATGATGTGGATGTGGTCTTTTTTGATGATTCCATAAGTTATGAGGAAAGTGAAGCTTTAGCTGCACAATTGGCGGCTAGTCATTCTGAAATCAACTGGGAAATCAAAAATCAAGCTTGGATGCACCGGCACAACTTTGCAGAAGAGGTCCCTTATGTCAGCAGTTTGGATGCCGTTAGCAAATATCCCGAAACTTGTACGACGCTAGCTTGTCGTTTAGAAAATGGCCAACTTGTCTTTAAAGCGTTATGGGGATTAGAGGATTTGGCAAATTTTGAAGTACGTCCCACTCCGCACTTTAGCCAAAATGAGGAATATTTAGCGGTCTATCAAAAGCGAGTAGCTGCTAAAAATTGGCCCACTTTTTGGCCGGATATCAAAATTTATCTAACGTAAAAAGCCCCATTTTATTCCTACTCTTTTCTTTAGCCAAAGAAGGAGTATAATGAGGGCAAATGAACAGGAGGAACAAATTATGAACGCAATTATTAGCGGCAAAAAACGAATTGCAGAAGGCGGCTGTAACGCTTGCGAATCTTTCGCTCTTCATGTTTTTCGCTTGACCTTTGAAGATGGAAATGAAGTCTCCTTAGAAAACTTGGATGTGCCTTCATTGGTAATGGCTTTTGCACAAAAAGATCATTGGAAACAAGCCTTTACTATGTTAGGTATGGACGAAGAAGCGATGGTTTATAAAAAAGAGGGTCAAGAAATCATCAACCAAGAGACAAGCCACAGTGTTAGTTACCAAAAAGGAAACGAAAAAGTCACTGCGGACAAAAAATACTGTGATATGGAAGACTTGTATCGCCACACCAATGAAATTTTAGCTTTATTTGGGATTGAAGCAGTATCTTTTGAATATCAATTAATCGAACCACAACCTTTGTATCAAGACTAGGCAATTCCTAGAAGACCCTTGATGTAGCAAGGATTTGTCAGAAATGTAAATTTAATTAGCTGAAAAGAAATGGTTTCCAGTAACGAAAGCAGGCTGAATGATTATGGCAAAGAACGTGTAAAAGTCTATTGTGTCAGCCTTTTTAGCAGATTCTCAAAATAATAAAAAGACAGCGGGATTCTCCATTTGATTATTTAATCAAATTTCAGAAAGGGTTTTCTGTTGCGGAGTAATGGGGATTTTGCTAGAATAATACGTAGGGATTATTCAATATCCCAATTATTTTATTCCTAGGAGGAATTATTCATGAATAAAGCAGAATTAATTTCCGCAGTTGCCGAAAAATCAGGCTTAACTAAAAAAGATGCTACCGCAGTTTTAACTGCCATCGTTGACACTGTTGAAACCTCTTTGAAAAATGGCGACAGTGTTCAAATCATGGGCTTCGGTACTTTTGAAGTTCGCAATCGGGCTGCTCGTAAAGGCCGCAACCCACAAACTGGGGAAGAAATCGAAATCAAAGCTTCTAAAACACCAGCTTTCAAACCTGGTAAACAATTGAAAGACGCTGTGAAATAAGCGAATAAATGAATGAACCTGTTGCCTTGGGGTAACGGGTTTTTTGTTGCAAAAATAGCGATTTTTTCTTGGGATTTTTCTAAAAAACAAGGTGGCTTCCATTGCAAAAGAGGAATTGATTTTATTACCATTTATCAAACCTTGGTCGAAATTTCGTTTTAGTGTTACAAAATAGTTGTTACAAAGGGTGAATACTATGTATGATTTAATCATTAGAAATGCGCGACAAATTACCGGTGACGTGGTGGACATTGCCTTAAAAGCCGGCAAAATTGCAAAAGTTGCTCCGAAAATAGCTGAAAGGGCTAAAAAAGAAATCAGCTTAAAAGACAATCAATACCTTTCAGCCGGTTGGATTGATGACCACGTTCACTGCTTTGAAGAGATGACCTTGTATTATGATTATCCCGATGAAATCGGCTATAAAAAAGGAGTCACTACGGTGATTGACGCTGGGACTACGGGAGCAGAAAATATCGGTCACTTTTATGAATTAGCTAAAGCTGCGAAAACCAATGTCTATGCCCTAGTTAATATTTCCAAATTTGGCATTGTGGAACAAGATGAATTGGCCGACTTAACTAAGGTCCAGTCTGAACTAGTTGCTAAAGCCATAAGCGATTATCCGAATTTTATTTTGGGAATTAAAGCGCGCATGAGTAAAACCGTGGTAGGAGATAATGGCATTAAACCATTAAGGATGGCTAAAGAAATTCAAAAAGATAATGGGAATTTACCGATGATGGTGCACATTGGCTCCAATCCGCCTGAATTAAGAGATATTTTACAGGTGATGGAAGCTGGTGACGTCTTAACCCATTGCTTCAATGGCAAGACCAATGGTATTTTGGATCAACAAACGGATCAAATAAAAGACTTTGTCTGGGAAGCTTATCGTCGAGGAATTGTTTTTGATATTGGTCATGGAACGGATAGTTTTAATTTTCATGTGGCAGAAGTTGCCTTAAAAGAAGGGCTGAAATGTGCCTCCATCAGTACAGATATCTACATTCGCAATCGGCAAAAGGGACCGGTGTTTGACATGGCCACGACTTTAGCCAAGCTTCATGAAGTTGGTTATTCATGGAGTGAAATTATTGAAAAAATCACTAGGGTACCAGCCCAAAACTTTCACTTGAAAACCAAGGGTCAGATTGCAGCAGGCTTTGACGGGGACTTCACCATTTTTGAAATTCACAATGACAAGCAAGAATTAATCGATTCCAATGGTCACAAGCGCATTACTGACGAAGTGATTGTGCCGGTGCAAACCATTGTAGGAGGAATTATCTATGACAATTAGTTATCAAAAATTTGGCT
This sequence comes from Enterococcus sp. 2201sp1_2201st1_C11_2201SCRN_220225, assembly GCF_040925905.1. Classification (NCBI taxonomy): domain Bacteria; kingdom Bacillati; phylum Bacillota; class Bacilli; order Lactobacillales; family Enterococcaceae; genus Enterococcus; species Enterococcus sp. 2201sp1_2201st1_C11_2201SCRN_220225. The sequence continues at coordinate 8,097 of NZ_JBCOJC010000008.1, read as the reverse complement.
TAAAAGAAGTCATCAACGCTTCGGGACGGATGACTATTTTAGGGGTTTCCAAAGTGTCAGAAAACGTGTTAGCCGCCCAACGTTTTGGGGGCGAACATTTTTTTGAAATGAGTGACTTGTCGGAAAAAACTGGAGCATATTTGGCAAAGCTCTTAAAAGTAGAAGATGCTCAGATTGTTTCGTCGGCTTCTGCAGGAATTGCCCAAGCAGTGGCAGCTCTAATTGGCAAAGGAGATCGCTATCATGCCCATCATCCTTACACCAAGCGAGTAACCGCAAGAGAGATCATTTTGCCTAAAGGACACAATGTGGATTACGGGACGCCGGTAGAAGTGATGGTCAATCAAGGTGGCGGTGAAGTCGTAGAGGCAGGTTATGCTAATATGTGTTCTCCGGAGCATCTGGAAATGATGATTACCGAACAAACGGCAGCAATTTTGTATATTAAAAGCCACCATACCGTACAAAAAAGCATGCTCACGGTGGCCGAGGCTGTTCAAGTGGCAAAACGGAATGATTTGCCTCTAATTGTGGATGCGGCGGCAGAAGAAGATTTGTTCCGCTATAGTGCTGCCGGTGCAGATTTGGTGATCTATTCCGGTGCCAAAGCCATTGAAGGTCCTAGTGCCGGACTGGTCATTGGGAAAAAAGAATACATCGAATGGGTGCGTCTACAAGGAAAAGGAATCGGTCGGGCCATGAAGATTGGCAAGGACAATATTTTAGGCTTTACTCAAGCGGTGGAAGATTATTTGGCCAATGGCAGTGAAAGTGGTGAGGCCATGCAAGCGCGTTTAGCCCCTTTTGTAGAAGCAGTCAATGAAATTACCGGCTTAAAGGCTGAGATTGTCCAAGATGGCGCTGGTCGTGATATTTATCGAGGCAGTGTTACCGTTAGTGGTACCAAAGATGCCAAGGAAGTCATTAACGAATTAAAAGCTCAAAATCCCGCCGTTTATACTCGAGAATACCAAGCCAATAAAGGAATTATCGAATTTGATATTCGTTCTGTAAATGAAGCAGAAATGAAAAAAATCGTTACACGCCTGAAAGAAATCATGGCTTAAACTAATCGAAAAAAGGAGCAAAACAAATGTCATTACTCCTCTATGGCTGGAGACGTTCCTTTGACAACCATTAAAATGGTAGAAAATTATTTGAATTATCCAGAAGTGGATTTGCTAAGATAAAAAACGCCGCAAGCATCGAGCTTGCGGTATTTTTTATCTTCGTTATTTTGCCGGGGTTAAAAATTTTTCTGGTAAACGTTGGGCAATCAAGACACCGATGATTGCTGCTGCGACACCTTTTAGTAAACCAGGAATCAAAAAAGGGATAACGGCAGCTTGTAAGGCAGCGTTAAACGTAATGCTGGTACTGAATTGTAACCAAAGGGCCCCAAAAAGTAGTACGACAGCGGCTCCTGCCAGATTTGCGATGATGGCAGACCAATAGGTGCGACCTAATTTTTCTAATAACCCGCCAGTGACAAGGCCATTGAAGAGAAAGCCGAGTAAAAAGCCTCCCGTGGGTCCAAAGAGCGTATGCAAGCCACTGCCACCACCAGCAAAGACTGGCATGCCAATCAAGCCGATAAGTAGGTAAATGCCAATTGCCCATGTACCAGTTCGGGTGCCTAAAATGGTTACTGTTAACCCAATGATGAAAGTCTGTAGGGTAAATGGCACCACAGTAATGGGCAATGTCAAAGTAAATTGAGATAAAATGGCAATAATGGCAGCAAAAATAGCAGCGGTGACTTGTTCTCGTAAGTTGATACGCATGAATTCTCCTCTTTTCGTAAACTGATATATTTTTGTTGGTTAACGTGGTGTTAACTAGATTATATATAATGGTTAACAAAAGGTAAAGAAGTTTTTTTATTTTTATAAATACCCAGGCTAAGGATGTTTGACTTTACGAACTAGCTCTCTTGGGACTTAAGTCAAAACATACGCCTGATAAAGAGCGTTATTAGGTGCCGGTTCCATCTTAATTCTCGAGAACTGAAGGAGTTTGCTCAACCATTCTTAAGGAAGACTTACTTTAAAACATTAGAAGGATTATAGGAATTCGCATATCTAAGCCAAACCTTCGAAAAATCGGGGATTATTTGTTATAATTCAATAATAATTAAATGAAAAATAGAGGTGAGGAGATGCTACTAACTGCGTATCGGTCGATTTTAGTCTTGAATTTGCTCATTAGTACTGGTTTTACCTTTGGTGAAGCCCAGTCCCACTATTTTGGATTGCAACCTTGGGGCTATTATGTGCATTTAGGCTTGTTACTTTTGTTCATTTGTCTGTTGTTGTATAACGCCAAACGTAGTCGTCTGCTCACTAGTCGTTTTTTGTTCGCAGTAGTTTATAGTTTTGTTTGTTTTATCTCTTTGGAAATCATCTTGCACCAACAGAGCTTCATTGATTTGCAAGGACAAGCAAACAATCAAATTTACTGGTTTATTGCCGAAGTCTTGCTTTGTGCCATGTTGCTGAAAAATGATTTCCACATGCAAATTTCGCTGGATCGCAGGCTTGTTAACAGTGATTCAGCAATTAAAAGGAAAAAATAAATGCCCGGCTACAAAAAAGCCCATTTCAATTTTGCAAAATTTGTCTTAATTAGAGGTAAGAAACAGGAAAACGCCGAGATTCTACTAGAAAAGATACTAGGTAGAGCCTCGGCGTTTTTCTGTTAAAAATTTTAAGACTAGTTTTTTTAACCATTAAACGAGTTATTTGCTTTTACTGTGTCACACGCTGATTTTTTGCTTATTCTTGAAGCAACGCAACTAGAATTTGTCCAAATTCAGCGGTGGTGACTTCGGTGGCATTTTCCATAGAGTGAGCAAAATCCGCGGTGACTTTTTTATTAAGGAGCGCTTTTTCAATCGCCTGCTCTACTAAATCACTAGCTTCTTGCCAACCAAGATAGGCTAAGAGCATGCTCCCAGACAAGAGCATGGAACAGGGATTAGCCTTGCCAAGCCCGGCAATGTCTGGTGCGGTACCATGGGTGGCTTCAAAAATCGCATGTCCGGTTTGGTAATTGATATTGCCTCCAGGAG
>NZ_JBCOJC010000008.1:0-4877 GCF_040925905.1 Enterococcus sp. 2201sp1_2201st1_C11_2201SCRN_220225 | reverse complement strand
AATTTCCCTGTTGCTAGTGCCTGGTCATAGGCGGTTTTGGCTGACTCCTGACTCTCTTTTGCTAGAGTAGCATATTGATTCATGGTGAAAGTCTGTTCTTTATAACGACTTTCTGCTAGTTCATAGCCCCATTTTTTGAAGCCCCCCTCGGTAAACTTCATAATATTGCCTTTATGAACTAAAGTTAGAGTTTTTCGGCCATTAGCTAAAGCATAATCAATGGCTGCAGCAATCAAGCGCTGGCTGCCCTCTTTCGAAATGGGTTTAATTCCCAAAGCGCTACTTTCCGGAAAGCGAATCTTTTTCACTCCAAAATCAGTTTGCAAAAGTTGAATTAACTTTTGCACTTCCGGAGTATCTTTTTCAAATTCGATTCCCGCGTAGACATCTTCGGTATTTTCGCGGAAGATGACCATATCAGTTTTTTCTGGTTCCTTCAATGGAGAAGGGACCCCGGTAAAGTAGAGTACGGGGCGCACACAGGCAAATAAATCCAAATCTTGCCGCAAAGCTACATTTAAAGAACGAATGCCCCCGCCAATGGGAGTAGTCAAAGGTCCTTTTAAAGCGACTTTGGCTTTTTGGATGGTCTCTAACGTTGCTTTAGGCAGCCATTCCCCGGTTTTATTAAACGCTTTTTCCCCAGCTAAAACTTCCTGCCACTGGATTTTTTTTTGACCTGCATAAGCCTTGTGGACCGCGGCATCTAGTACTTGTTTGGTGGCGGACCAAATTTCCGGTCCAATACCATCCCCGGCAATAAAAGGAATTACTGGATGATCCGGCACACGGATGGTTTCTTCTTCAATGGTAATATAGCTCACATTGCTTCCTCCTTTGTGGATAAAAAGCGGACTAGCCAATATGTTATGTTGGCCAGTCCGCCACTTTGTTAATCTGCAAATTTTTTGCGAATCACCATAGGTAGAATGCCTTGGTTTTTCCAGTAGCGGATGTCTGCTGGCGCATCAAAACGCAATTTGGTTTGGAAGGTTTTTGTTTTTCCTTCTTTGGTGGCCGTTACTTGAACCACTTGTCCCACCATAGGCTCCACAGGCAAGTCTACAGTAAAAGTCTCATCGCCGGTTAAACCCAACGTTTCTGCGGTTTCTCCTTGTAAGTATTGCAACGGGATGATGCCCATCATGGCTAAATTAGAACGGTGAATCCGCTCGAAACTCTCTGCTAAGACTACTTTTACCCCTAAGAGTTGGGTTCCTTTTGCGGCCCAGTCTCGAGAAGAACCCATGCCGTAATCTTTTCCAGCTAAGATGATGGTGCCGGTATGATCTTTTTGGTAGTTCATCGCCGCCTCATAAATTGCCATGACTTCACCAGTCGGATGGTATTTGGTGATGCCCCCAGAGCTTTCAGGGACTAATTGATTTTGTAGGCGAATATTGGCGAAGGTTCCCCGCATCATAATATCGTGATTGCCTCGCCTTGAGCCATAAGAGTTAAAGTCTTTTGGCGCCACATTTCGCTCCTTTAAGAAACGACCAGCCGGGGAGTCCATGGCGATATTGCCAGCTGGAGAGATGTGGTCGGTAGTTACGGAGTCGGCTAGTTTTGCCAAAACGGATAAATTAGTCAATGGCTCAGGCTGGGGGAGTTCTTTGGTTAAGCCGGTGAAGAATGGTGGGTTGGCAATGTAAGTAGAAGCTTCATCCCAGCTAAAACAATCTCCAGTACTAGTTTCAATTTCATTCCAGCGCTGATTGGCATCGAAAATATGAGCATAGGTCTCTTGATAAGCTTCTGGACCTACATATTGGTCAATCACAGCTTGCACTTCAGCGCCACTTGGTTGCAGATCCGCCAAATAAACTGGCTGCCCTTCGTTATCAAAGCCCAATGCTTCTTTGGTTAAATCCTTGGTAACGGTGCCTGCCAATGCGTAGGCTACAACCAATGGTGGCGAAGCAAGATAATTGGCTTTAATCAATGGATGAATCCGTCCTTCAAAGTTCCGATTTCCGGAAAGTACTGAGGAAACCAATAGATTTTTTGCTTCAATGGCTTCTGCTACTGGATCAGATAGGGGACCTGAGTTGCCAATACAAGTGGTACAACCATAGCCCACATTATAAAAGCCTAATTTTTCTAAATAAGGTAGCAATCCGCTGTCCTCTAGATAGGTAGTGACAATTTTTGAGCCGGGAGACAGGGAAGTCTTCACGTAAGCGGGAACTTTCAATCCACGCTCCACAGCCTTTTTAGCCAGTAAACCAGCAGAAATCATCACAAAAGGGTTGCTAGTGTTTGTACAGCTAGTGATTGCCGCCAAAACTAAATCTCCAGTGTATAATTCTTTTGGATAGTGGTGGTCTTCAGTTTGGTCTTGCCAGTGTAACGGTGCAACTTTAGCAAGTTCTGTTTCTTCTAAACCAAAGCCTTTTGGTCCTACGGGTGCTGTGACAGACGTGGTAAAGTCTGTGGCCACATTTTCCAAGGAAATCCGATCTTGAGGTCGTTTTGGTCCTGCTAAAGAGGGTTGGATACTACTGAGGTCTAAAGAAATTACCTTTGTATAGGTAGGAATTGTTTCGTTATCATAAAATAGACCATTGGCTTTCGTATAATTTTCTACTAAGTCGATTAACTGGGGATTACGCCCGGTAATCCGCAAGTAGTTTAAGGTCTCTTCGTCAATGGGACAAAAGCCACAAGTAGCGCCGTATTCCGGTGCCATATTGGCAATGGTCGCTCGGTCAGAAAGGCTGAGCTTTTGATAGCCACTACCAAAATATTCCACAAATTTGCCCACTACATTTTCTTTTCGCAATAATTCGGTAACAGATAAAGCTAAATCTGTAGCGGTGGTTCCTTTTGGCAATGAGCCAGTGAATTCCACCCCGATAACTTCCGGCGTTGGAAAATAAGACGCTTCTCCTAAAATAGCCGCTTCTGCTTCTATACCGCCAACTCCCCAACCTAAGACACCCAGACCATTGATCATGGTGGTGTGAGAATCGGTGCCTTGCAAAGTATCGGGAAAGACTAGTGATTGTTTTCCAACTTTTTTCGTCAAAATCACATTGGAAAGTTTTTCAATATTTACTTGGTGGATAATCCCGGTTTCAGGTGGGACCACTTCAAAATCGGTAAAGGACTGTTGCGCCCATTTTAGAAATTGGTAGCGCTCGTGATTCCGTTCAAATTCCCGTTTCGTATTAAAGGCCAAGGCTTCAGAAGTGCCGGCACAATCCACTTGTACGGAATGGTCCACCACCAAAGTTACGGGTATCTCTGGATTAATTGCTTTGGCATCTCCCCCCAGAGCCACCGTAGCATCCCGCATAGCCGCCAAATCCACTACGGCAGGAACTCCAGTAAAATCTTGTAAAATGACCCGCGCTGGTTTAAAAGGCACAACCCCACTGGGAGCGGTCCCTTGCCAGTGGGCTAATTCTCCAATGATTTCATCGGTAATTTCAGCATCTCGATTGCGGGCTACCGATTCCAGTAAGACCCGAATCGAATATGGTAATTTTTGTAAATCCGCTCCAAACTCAGCGCTAACTTGCTGTAAATCGCAGTAAATCAATCCTTCATTAGCCAAAGTATTCTGCCATTTCATGAATAAAAATCCCCCTTTTCCCAAAAATGTCTATCAGAATAATCATACAATCATTGTGAATAAAAGTAAATAGTCGAAAAATTATTTCTTTTTAGAAAAAATGGTGATATAATATTCAGTAATATAATTCACTGGAATTTAATGGGGCGATTTGCAAAAAGGGGTGTTATTCGTGAACGTAAATGAAAAAAGCTTGCTGGATTATCCGAGTTTAGCATTGCGTTGTCAAAAAGTAGATTCAATCAATGTGAATAATTATTCAAAATATAACGTAAAACGAGGCTTGCGAGATACGAATGGTAAGGGTGTCTTGGCGGGATTGACTACGATATCAACGATTTATCCTCAAAAGATTGTCGATGGCATACCGATTCCGGGAACTGGGGAGTTGCGGTATCGGGGAATTGATATTAATGAAATCGTACAAGGGTTTGTCGGCGAAGGGCGTTTCGGTTTTGAGGAAGTGGCCTTTTTGCTTTTATTTGGGGAGTTGCCTAATGAGGCAGAATTAGCAGACTTTCGCCAACTTTTGGCAGACAAACAAACGCTGCCGACGAATTTTGTGCGAGATGTGATTATGAAGGCTCCTTCTGCGGATATTATGAATAATTTATCCCGGAGTTTGTTGACATTGGCTTGTTATGATGAGAAACGAGACGATGTGAGCATTGAAAATGTGTTGGAACAGTCGTTAATGTTAATCAGCGTTTTTCCAATGCTGGCAGTCTATGCATATCATGCTTATAACCATTACGAAAAAGCGGAGAGTATGTACATTCACCGGCCAGATCCCAGTTTAAGTACGGCGGAAACAATTTTGACGATGTTACGCCCGGATAAGAGCTACACTAAGCAAGAAGCACAGACATTGGATATGTCTCTGGTTTTGCATATGGAGCATGGTGGTGGGAACAACTCCACCTTTACCACCCGGGTCGTGACGTCCAGTGGCACGGATACGTATTCCACCATTAGCGCAGCTCTAGGGTCATTAAAAGGACCCAAACACGGTGGCGCCAATATTAAAGTGACGCAAATGATGGAAGATTTAAAAGCCAATGTGGCAGATACTACAGATGAAGCCCAAGTACGCCAATATTTAGAAGCTATTTTGGACAAAAAAGCCTTTGATGGCAAGGGGCTAATTTACGGTATGGGCCACGCGGTATACAGTGACAATGATCCGCGAGCGGCCATCTTTAAAGCTTATGTTTCCAAACTGGCAGAAGAAAAAGGACCAGAAGAACAGGCAGAATTTGAGCTTTACACTTTGGTAGAACATTTAGCGCCACAAATC
>NZ_JBCOJC010000082.1:0-1092 GCF_040925905.1 Enterococcus sp. 2201sp1_2201st1_C11_2201SCRN_220225 | reverse complement strand
GGCAAAACCCTAGGAGAAGAAGTACTAAGCGATTATGGTGGTGATTTAAAAGGCAAAACCATCGGCGTTCTTAGTGAAAACAAGCAAACAAAGGCGGAAAAAGCTCGTTTACAAGGATTTGAAGACGCGATTAAAACTGCTGGGGCTGCTACATTGTGGCAAGTGACCCTAAGTGAGAAAGCGAGTATCGAATCCGTGGATTGGCTGGCTTCTTTAGCGAATGTTAATTTAGTCGTTGCGTTAGATGATGAAAGTGTGGCAACAACGGTAGATAAATTGAAACGATCGGTAGTTTATGGCATTGGTCATTCCACTGAAAGTATGCATGCACTGGATAACGGCAATGTGGAAGCTTTAGTGGTACCTGACTTATTCCAAATGGGTTATGAAAGTGTCGTGAATTTGACTGGGGAGTTGACGCATTTTTTTGCCTCCACAAAACAAGAGACAATTGACTACCAAGTGATTCGCCAAGAGGATTTGTTTTCAAAGGAGAATCAGGAATTGCTGTTTACCATGAGCCAAAATTAGAAATGAGGGTTGAAAGTGGGAAAAAAAGTATTGCAGCTTTTGTTTAGTACGCTGAGTTTATTGACGATTTCTGCCTGTGGCAACGCCGAAGAGACCGCCCCACCTCAAATTTATTAGCCCCGCAGAAAACTTGGTTTAAAATCAACTGAGGAATTTGCGCCCATAGTAAGTCTATCGGGAAACTGGTAGGTAGTGGTAAGCTTGCTTATCCAATGAAGAAATCGAATTGCTGGAACGCCGTAAAGCCCTTTTAACCACAACGTCAGGATAGCCAAACCTAAGCGTGAAGGTGGCGAAAGCAGAAAAAATAAAAGGGATGACATAAGGTTAAAACCTACGTGTTAGTCAATTGGTAATCAGCAGCGAAGCTCAGAAATGAGAACGTTCAACGACTATTCCTCTTGAGGGAAGTACACGGATGCCCGTGGAAGTGGTTTCGCCTAACCCGCAATGGCGGTAAGGATAAGATATAGTCTCTACTTGTGTGAAAGCATAAGAAGTTCATCAGAGAACTGCAGGGAATTCGCGTCTCCCTGTGAAGGATGGAAAAATGAGAACAGC
>NZ_JBCOJC010000081.1:0-1202 GCF_040925905.1 Enterococcus sp. 2201sp1_2201st1_C11_2201SCRN_220225 | reverse complement strand
CCAGTACATCATCATCCGGCACAGCGGTACGGAGAGCAAGAAAGAGCAAGCCCACCTGCACATACTGGCAAACCGGGTTTCCCTTTCCGGGGAACTGTACCGGGACAACTGGATAGGGAAAAAGGCAACGGAAGCCGCCAATGCCATAGCCAAGGAACGGAACTTTGTACAGTCGCAGGACATTGGCAAAGTCAACAAAGCGGAAATCAAGGAAGCCATGGACGGCGTATTGAAGAAGATGCAGGGCTTTGACTTTACCAAATTCAAGGAAGAACTTGGTAGGAGAGGTTTTAAAGTTCGGGAAGCCAGGGCAAGCACCGGAAAACTTAACGGCTACTACGTCACAGCCCGAAGCGGTACGGAGTATAAGGCGAGCGAGATAGGGAAAGGCTACACTCTCGCCCCTATCGAGCGGACACAAAGCAAACTGAAGTGCAACTCAATGAACATATCTCATGGAAACAAACTCACACCCGGAAGCGGCAGCTTCCAACGTTAAGCAGGGACAGTACAGCCCCCGGAAAAGAAAAGATACAACGCCAAGGGTAAACCCGCAGCTTGCGGTAGAACTGGTGTATCAAGAACTAAAGCGTGTTGAAGTCTATACGAAGCGCATAGAGGACGCAACAGCCCGAAAGGTACAAATAGACGGGAAAAGCCTTGAAAGTGCCGAAAATCGCCTAAAAAACGTGTTGGCGGACTTTGAACGGCAGGGGTACAGAATGAAAAACGGCGGTTATGTGGACAAACGAATTTCGTTCTACTCAATCCTTTGTGCTGTTATCTCCCTATTGTTCGCTTGTTTCATGTGCTATCTTTGGACGGATGCAGCCAAAGACCGGGACAACTACAAGCAGTATTATGAATACTACCAAGAGCAGGCAAGGGAACAAAAGGGGAATAAATAAACATCTAACTTTACGAATTATGGGAACAACGGAACACGAAGAACCCCGGTTCTTCTTCATACTGAACAAGGGTGCGAAGTCCGGCGGCGAAATCACCCATGCCGTCCTAAACGGTAGTATCGTTTCGAAGCCGGCAGGCTGGGACGCCTTTCATGGGCTTGCACTGGCGAGAGAGAAACTAAGCAGCGAGGAAATACAACAGCAGATGAAAGAACTTGGTGTAGAAATGGAAATCGTTCCTCTGATTTGACAAGATTACCCGGAGTGTTTCAGCCGGGTAATCTTGTTTCTTAT
>NZ_JBCOJC010000080.1:0-1124 GCF_040925905.1 Enterococcus sp. 2201sp1_2201st1_C11_2201SCRN_220225 | reverse complement strand
GCTTCAGCTTTTGCTTGTTGCAAGTTTGCTTTTTCGCCTTCTGCATCATTTTGTTCCAAAGCAAGGTCAGCTTTCATCACGTTCAAATCAGCTTGTTTCGCAATCAAATCGCCTTTTTGGGTTTCAAGTTCTACTTGGTTGGCTTGAACTTGTTTTTGTTTTTCTTTGATTTCAGCGTTCTTGTCTTCAACTGCTTGTTTGTCAGCTTTTTGTTGAATCACAAGTTCGTTGTTGGCATTGACGATTGTCGTCATCGCTTGAACTTTTCCGATAGCATCGGATACTGAATCCGCATCTAAAACGGCAGTCAATACCGAAGTGTTTTTGCCATTGACTTGTACGTCCCGGGCTTGATTTTGAATTTTTTCTTCCCGTTTGGCAATCCGTTTTTCTAGACTTTCAATTTCACTTTGTAATTTTGTTTGTTGTTCACCCAATTTAGCAGACTCATTAACAAGCTTTTCAGCTTTCGCAGCAATAGAGTCTACATCGCTTTGCAATGCATCAATTTTTTCTTGGGCGTCTGCTTGTTGACCTTTCAAGCTAGAAATTTTCTTATCTTGTTGTTCAATCTTCGTGTCGATTTCGTCCGCTGCTGCTACTACTGGTGTCGCAACTGCAGTTAGTAACAATGAACATACCAACAGTGCTGATAATCCACGTTTCTTCACTTTATCTTCCTCCGACTGGCTTTAGTTTATGAATAGTTGCTAAAGAGATTTTTAAACTCTTATCTTTTTCTTAACAAACAAAATTGTACCATACCCACATGACAGCCTTGTAAGGAAAATGTTACAGCTTTGTTTCAATTATCAAAATCTCCCTTTGCACCTTGCAGCATAAAAAGCGCTATGATTGTTGTTCGCCGAAATTTTAAAAACAAAAAACCTTCAAAGGATTATTTGGTGCCAAATAATCGTTTGAAGGGAAAGATAAAGAGAACAAATAACAATAAATTAATCAATAAGGTAGGACCTAAAAAGCGACTAGCAAAAAGACTGACTTTTACACTGGTTAAATTGAATAACACTTGAATAGCCAAAGGCAAGATTTCGTAAACTGTCACCAGAATTACAGTACCAAAAAACATTGTAAAAATACTGCTGTACAAAATATCTCTTAAT